>JAKAXF010000107.1 GCA_021816645.1 Microcaldota archaeon
TCCGATCTCCTTGAGCGTATGTACCTTTCCAGGGTGTAAGGGAAGTTGCTGCCTCCTATTATCCCAACCGGTCCGAAGTGCACCTCCGGGACAAAGAAAACCGCTTTGATCCTTCCCGTCTTTTCCTTGAACAATAGAGTGCGTGCATTGATGTCCACTTTCTTGCCGAAAACCTTCTTCTTGCTGTCTTTTGGGACCGTTATAGTGAAGTTGAAAAGCCAGTTCTGCAGCATCTGCGAGAACGCATCTACACCGCTTATCCCCAGGCCCCCTTTCATTGGTTTTTCGAATATGTAGATGGTTATGTAGCTTACCGCAAGGAAGATCGCTATCCCGCCGTACAGCTTGAAGAGAAGTATATCGAGCGAAGCTGATAGTGCAAACATGAAGGTGCTCGCCGGCAGATACAGCAGTATGTTCATCGTGGGCTGTACTACGGCGAAGAGCGCCGCCTTCTTTCTGTCCCCGAATATCACCTTGTTTATGACCAGCCACCATGCGAATATGCTCGCGTCGCCTACTATCACCACGGTGCTAGCTATCACAGACATGCCGGTGAACATGTACACTAGGCTTCCGAATATTATGAATAGCATGTAGTAGAGCTCGCCTATCAGGGCTATCAGCACCACGTACTTCATTGCGAGTTTTTGCCTGAACACCCTCACTACCACGGCGGTGAATATCGTTGGCAGAAGAAGGGCCATTATACCAGTCAGCGTACCGCTAACAATTATATATTGTATATCATACACCGTACCGCGGTGTATCAGAGCCGTGGCAGATATGCCCGTTATCAGGCTGAGCAGCGTGAGCAGGCCTACGAGAGTTACGGTGTTGGGTAGGCTCTTTGTGAATATGCCTGAGTACTTCACAAACGTATCGGTCTTTTTGACTGCCATGGGCCTACGCCAAAACATTTCAATGAAGCTTCACTTTCCGAACCTCCTCCGCCTCTTAGAAAAAGTATCAAGAGCCCTCTTCAGGTCCTTCTTCTGGAAGTCCGGCCAGTATTTCTTAGCGAAGTACAGCTCAGAGTAACCGGCCTGCCAGGGAAGAAGCCCAGAGATCCGTTCCTCGCCCGACGTCCTTATCACCATATCGACGTTAGGCACGCTCGAACTTCTGAGGTTTTCGCTTACAAGCTTCTCGCTTATTCTTGAGGGGTTGTGTGCTTTGGTGGCCGCTATCCTTCTAAGCGCATAGGTTATGTCGTCCCTTCCTCCATACGCAACGAGCATGTTTATAGTATAGTCGCGGTAGTTCCTGGTCTTCGCTTCGAGAGACATAAGCGCTTTTCTTACCCTCTCTGGCAGCAGTGAAAGGTTTCCAATTATCCTAATCCTTGCCCTGTTCTTTATCAGCCTAGCTATTATTTCTGGATCGTTTGCAGCCTTCACGTACAAATCGTACAGTACCTTAAGTTCGGCGGCGTTCCTGTTTATGACGTTCTCGGTAGAGAGCGCCCACACCGACAGGGTATCGACTCCGAACTGCCTAAGCCACTCGCTAAAGTCGACAAATTTCTTTATGCCCAAGTTGTAACCCTGAAGCAGGGCTAACTTGTGGTTGCGGGACCAGCGCCTGTTGCCATCAGGTATGAGCGCAACGTGTTTGGGCAGTATCCGGGTTTTTTTACTCATGTCGTCGCCGGGTTGTACAAAATTATGATGTAACTGTTTAAATAGTAGCCTATTTTAAACTTAAATATATAAATATAACCTTTGGCGTTAAATGTGGAGAAAGTCGGCAGTCCAGAGTTGGAGTTTTACGTTCCGTCATCGTTGGACGAGATGCTGGGCAACGATGACGCTATAGCCGCGATAAAAGATTACGCCAAAGATATAGAAGTGGGAAAGAAAAGGAAACCCCTAATGCTTCACGGCCGGCCAGGAACCGGAAAAACGCTATCTGCTTACCTCATAGCAAAGCTGATGTCGTGGCACGTAGTTGAGATGAATTCTGGAGATTATAGGGACAGGGACTCTATAATGAAAGTTGCAGCTTCGGCTGCGGGATCTAGGTATCTTTTCGGGGGTAGGAACATGATACTATTCGACGAGATTGACGAGCTGATGCCGAGATATGATACTGGAGCCGCTTCTGCGATAAACGAGATCGTGGAGAGGTCAACTTCCCCTATAATATTCGTAGCCGATGACCCGTGGAACCAGTCGGTAAGGTTTCTCAGAGGCAAGGTGGAACTTGTTGGATTCAAGAAGATAAGCAATGACTACGTTGCTAAGATAATATCAACTTTCCTGGAAAAGACCCGACTCAGGATGGATAAGAAGATGGTGGAGCTCATAGCGGCAAGAAGCAGGGGGGATGCAAGGAGCGCCATAAACGACGCGTGGACCATGGCTGGATCTGATGAGGAAGACCTTTCGGCCATAGGTATGAGAAATTCGAAGGAGGAGATATTTGGCGTACTTGACAAGGTGTTTCAGTCTTATACTGTAGCAGCACCGCTTATGGCCGTAACAAACTCTGACGAAGAGGGAGACATGCTTATCAAATGGATAGATGAGAACCTCACCAACAGATACACGGACAATGAAGAGATATCGGAGGCGCTCAACAGCCTTTCACTGGCGACCACGTACTACAACAGGGCGTCGAGATCGCAGTATTATACCTACTGGCGCTACATGAACGTAATGATGTCGAGCGGGGTCGCGCTATCCAAGGTGCACTCGCCGAGCATGCTGAAGAGATACTCGTTTCCCAAGGTCATAAAGTCGCTGAGCGAATCAAAAGGCGAACGCGGGATAGAGGCGAGGATATCGGAAAAGATTGCCAGAAGGGTGCACGCGGGCAGGAGACGCGTTGCCATGAACGAGATGCGCCTGATAGCCAGAGAGGTTAGAGCAGCAATAGAAAGTGGGACAACCAAGGATAAAGTCGCAGAAGAACTCGAAAGAGAGTTTCAAATTGACGGCAAAGAGACAGAGTACCTGCTCTCGCTGAAGTAGAGACTTACTTCTTGACTCCCAACTCGGCCAGCAAATCTTTAAGCGCGTTGTCGGTCTGGCCGTATTCGACCCTTATGCTTGCGGCCTCTTTG
>JAKAXF010000012.1 GCA_021816645.1 Microcaldota archaeon
TAACGCATTGAGAATCATAAAAGAGGGAAGCATAAGGACGAAGGTGAAGAGAGGTGGAATGCTGCAGTTCCAGGTATTCAAGATAAAGAGGGTAAAGATTGGGAATGGAGAGTTCGTAGAACTGTTTCTTGACAGGGTATTGGATACAAGCGAAATCATGAGGATAGCAGAGGAGACGGGTTTGCCTGTAGAGGCCGAGAACGGCAGGGCGTTCCCCACGGGGACCGGAGCAAAGGATTTCATGAAGTCGAGGATGTAATAATGGGCAGCCTCTCAATTGATTTTGAATAGCCACAGCCATACGGAGATAACTGGTTTGATTGAAAAGAACGGAGATACTTATGAGGTAGCAGGCCATGGTAGCTGCGTATACATACTGTTTAAGAAGAATGCCGATCATGAAACAGAAGTCTGCAGGGAATCACAAGAAATAGGCCTAGAATACAATGTCAAGGAGCGTGATGAATATGAGAATTCTTGGGCCGTTACTGGGTTAAAACCCTACGATAGGGTTAAATAGGTTGTTTTCGTCTTTTTAAGCATGCACGAAGGGATAGTCAAGCCCAGGGCCCTGAAACCCGGGGACACTATAAAGATAATAGCGCCTTCTTCGATAACTAGCGCAAAGCTCAACCTGCCAAAGGCGGTCAACTTCCTTACGAAGAGCGGCTTCAAAGTAAGCCTTTCCTCAGTTATGCAGAGGAAGTCTGCGACGAGATATTTCGCCACCGCCGGAGACCACGTAAGGCTTACCGAGATAGAGGAGGCGTTCAAGAGCGACGAGATTGACGGGATAATGGTGCTCAGAGGAGGTTCGGGCGCTATAGACCTGCTGAATATGATAGATTACCAGGTCATAAGGGATCACCCAAAGGTCTTCATAGGGTACAGTGACATAACATTCCTTCAGATGGCGTTCCTTAGCAAGGCCGGACTGGTCACATTTCACGGGCCTATGCTCATAGACCTGGCGGAGGAGGATCAAAACGTCATCAAATACAACTTTGACACGCTCATGAAGATAACAAGCAGCCAGGAGCTTCTAACCCTTAGGAATCCTGCAGATATGAAGTGGAGCAGGACAATCGTAGACGGAAAGACGCAGGGTAGGTTGATAGGCGGAGACCTATCCGTACTGTCAATAATAGCCAACACTCCTTTTATGCCAAAACCAGATGGTGACATAGTATTCATGGAGGACGTAGATGTGGAACCGTGGGAGGTAGACAATATGCTTACATCGCTTGTGATAAAGGATTTCTTCAGCAAGGCTAGTGGAATATTCTTTGGAGAATTCCCGCCCTACGATTTGGGAGAGGCCGCTGCGAGTGTTTCGAGGAGCGCTTTCGTAGAGGACTACCTAGACACGGCTATAGGAGATGTCATATATGACATAGTGACGAAGAAGATGAAGGAGATGCCTTCGTTCATGGATTTCCTGTGCTGCCACGGAAAGTACATAACCACCCTACCTCTGGGAGTGAAGGTGGAGATGGATTCGAAGGCCAGGGAGATAGCAATGCTCGAAAGCGCAGTCGAGTGACTGCTCAAGATGCGAGGTTGGATACGTTCAGTACTCCGACCGCCAGTCTGCTTTTGTTCAGCAGCGTGTAGTTCATCACGAAGGTGTAACTCGACACCGCGCTGGTTGCTGGTATGGGAACGTTGTAGCACCGCACAGTAAGGTTGGCGAGAGAGGAAGGCGTTACGTTTACCGACTGCGTCTCGTTGACTCTTTCTCCGGGCATGTAGCACGCCACACTTTTTATCCTGATCTCTGAGCTGAAGTTGTTCGTTATCCTTACTACCCCAGTGTTGTTCGCGTTGTTGAACGACTCGACTCTGCATCCTATGCTGGCGTTGTTGAGATTGCAGCTGTTCTTAAACGGTGAGGTAAAGTTGACGGAGCTTTCGTTTATGTCGAGCGCATTGATGAGGTGCGCACCGTTATAATGCGCATTCAGGAGATCGCTCGTGTTTACCAAAGAGTAAAGTTCGATTATGTAGTTCGAAGTAAGTTCTGATGTGTTTATTAGGGAAATAGAAGAGTTAGCTGTTTTTATTGGTAGGACATAAGACGAGCAGATGTTGTTTGTCCCGTTTCTGTATATAAGTCCCGAACAGGTAACGTTGCTGCTTGTGTTGAAAGGTTTAGGCCTTCCGAGTATAGTTGATAAGAACAGGCCGTAAGAGTTCTGGAATAGGTTGACGAATCCAAGAGTAGAATTTGAGTCTATCAGGGAAGATCCCAGGGAAGAGTAATTAGTATAGTAGAAGCCAGTCTGGTAGTGTTCCAATTGCGTATCATTCTTGAGTGAGGCTATTATTCTACTGCTCGTGGTAGGCGTGTAATTCTTTGCGGTGACTGAGAGGCACGTAAACGGTTCAGAAGCGTTGTAGTACACGATAACTTTTGTCCATCCGTCCTGATAAAACGAACAGATTGAAGTGGTGCTATTGTCTATGTAATAGTCTTTCACCACCCCGTCTGCACTGGATGTAGTATGTTGGAATCTGAACGTATTTAACACAGTGTTAATGGTCTGGTTGTTGGCTATGCCCTGAAGCCATACCACGTATGCCTTTTCTCCGCTATTATACTCAGCGTAGGCGCCATTAACATTTGTCACCATGCCCTGTATGTCAGAAAAGAGCGGGTCAAAAATCTGCCTATTGATTCCGAGCATCCCTTCTGCTACGCTCAGGTTGTAAAAATTGTCCAGATATGATACAAGAGCCACACCGCCTGAAGAAAGAGTAAAGGATTGTGTGTAATTTATGCCGTTGTTTGGTATTGATGTGTAGATTTCTGGCTGCGATGGAGGAAGAACAGTAATTAGAATGCCAGACTGTGTCGTGTTTCTGTTGACTATGTTGAGTACGTGGGCCGGATCTGCTACCGCTTCGAACGAATAGTTTCCGCTGTAATTATAGGTGTAGTTGGCCAGTATGTGTGTACTCGTACGGGCTGGCAGAGAAACCTTGTATGATCCAACTTCGCTGTTGTTCGAGTAAAGGTTGACAAACATGTCGCTAACAGCTTGCACTCCTCTGTTTGCTATAGTAACGTTTAGATGTATGGTCTGGTAAGGATAGATTCTTGTCGTGGTTATGTTCTTCACGTCTACCGATATCGAATAGACCTGGTTGCTAATGCGATATAGGTATATCGATACGGCTGCAATTATTACTATGACGAGTATTCCGTATAACAGCAGGTTGTTGTTCTTCTCTTCCATCACAACACTTTGTAGATCGTAATTGTTTGTATCATCTGCTCTTGAGTACCTTTATTACCTGTATGACCTTTTCCTTTATCGGATCCAGCTCAGAATTGAAATAGTAGGTGGCCCACGCCTGCTCGTCATATCGTTCTCCGCCTTCTGACTGGACGAGGAAGTACTCACCTTTCTTATTGTCGATTAGCCCCATGTTCTTCAACTGGAGAAGATGGTATCTGAGCGTCTTTTCGTTTATGGTACCCCATGAGTTATTTATATATTCCTGCATCTCCTGGACGCTCGGATCCTTTTTTTGTATAAACTGGAAGCTAAATATCGCGTCCAGCACCGGAACGGCGCTAAGACGGGATTCCCCTGGGTTTATTATTCCTATAGAAAGGGCGAGCCATCGGATTATCGATCTTTTGGTCTCTAGGACTTCTTTGGTAAGTTTCAGATTCCTGAACGTACGTTCACGCTCTATGAGTCCGGACTCTATTATGTGAAGATCGCCCTCTTCCATCAAAAACACGAGACGAAGTGTTGCTTGCGTTTTACTAACATCTTTTTGGTAAGAATAATTAAATTCCTTTCCGTAAGTTTTGCTTTTGATCTTATTTCTGTTTTAGAAGAGCTTCAATGTTTGGCAAGACCGTTGTAGAATCATCGACCCTGCGCGGTATTAGGTGGATATGGAAATGATACACGGACTGCCCAGACGCTTTGCCACTGCAATTCAGTATGTTTACGCTTTGTACGCCCTGCTCTGTCCTCATTTTTAGTGATATCTCCTTCGCAGCCTTTATTGATTCATTCAGCAGTTCCTGTGGCATATCAAAGATGTCGGTATAGTGTGCCTTTGGTATGACAAGAGTATGACCTTCAGACACGGGATGCAGGTCTTTTATGGCCATGACTGCATCGGTATCGTATACTATTTGACTTGGAATCTCTTTCCTAGCTATCTTGCAGAAAACACAATCTGACATGACGTCACCATTATATCTGCTTGAATAGGTTGTTATTATAATACTTATAAGTTGTTTTGCATCTATCAGGCTATTTTGCTCATCAGTTCTTCGCCTATCAATTCACGTGCCCTTTTCAGGGACAGAACGCGCATGCCTCTGCGTTTTGCATAATTGCACTGATACCTTATGTATTGCTCGTTTATCCTCGTATCGGGATTCGCTTTCTTGCACTTCTCTATGTACTCGCTTATGCGTTTCACGGCATCATCTACCTCAAGCTTGCGCACGTTTACAAAGTACGGGGCCAGAACGAGGTTGACTACGCGGTGCCTGCCGTCTAATATTGGATATTCAAGAAGCCGTTCTATCCAACCCCTGCTCTTTCCGCTATCTGCGTTCGTCTTTCTGACTCTTGAAGCAAACGGATTTTCCTTGTAGAAGGAGACGACTTCAGAAGGAAGATCGTTTTTTCTGATCGGAAGACCTTCCTTTATCTTGCTTCTTATTGCGCCTTCCATGATTAATGCAATTTCATTTCTTTCAATGAAGACTTTGCCGCCTTCCAACTTTTGATTGACAAGGTAGAACTCTTTCATGTTCGGTCTGTTCTTCGTATAGTCCAGGAAATCTATTGAGAAGAGACCTTTATCCACAGATACCTTGAGGCCGAGTTCGAGACCCAGATGGCGTATCTTAAGGGCGTCGGTTTCGGTCCGAAGAGAATCCGCGCTGCGCTTTGCCTCGGCTTCGGCGAACCTGTCTATCACCCACATATCGTATGCTGCACTTACAAGCATCCTGGAATAGAGGTAGGTAAGAATGTAGTCCTTCTTTATGTAACTGCTTTCCGTATATGTAAAGGTGTGGTTTCTTAGGTTAAGCAGTGTGTTGACGTGCTCCTTTGCCTGAGCGAGATGCACTTGGTCAACCTTCTGCAGGGCCATTTCGTTGATTATTGACTTCGCTTCTTCGGAAAAGGGGTACCTGTAAGCGAAATCCAGATCGTTGCTGTCCACGATTGTAGTTCACGCAAGAAAAATAGATATATTTACTTCTCTGGCGCACCACACCCGTCAAGTTAGATACAATTAAATATCTGGATAATCTCATCATGCTAAAGTGTATACGTTTATCCTCTACATTGGTATAAAAGCAGAGGACAGATGCGGTTTGGTGTAGGGATATGAAGACCAAAGAGATTAGTTTTAAGGATAAAATGGAGCTCGGGGAGATGGTCCGTGGTTTGCGTCCACAATCTAACTGCTTGAAGAACCACACTGCAGCCGCAATCGTAATTCCAAATGGGGATGACTTAAACTCTGGAGGTATAATCGTATCTACTGGCACAAATTCGTGCGCTCCTCTGAAGCGCAACGCTGACGGGAGCTTGGGGCCAGAGCGATTCAAATACGGGGAAAGGCTTGACGAATGCCCAAGGATTGCTATAAAGACCGGTACAGATTATGATCTCTGTGCTCCGATACATGCGGAAGTTAGTGCGATCCTAAACGGAAGAGAAAATCCATTACCGTATTCGGCTCTCGCTGAGTTCGCGGGCCATCTAAGAGTAAGCGAGGAGAGGATACTTTCAGTATTTACAGAAAAGGAGCTTGAGAAATTCAAGGGTGCTATGCTTTATCTTGTAGGCCACTATTGGGCATGTGACAACTGCCTGTACGTAGCCAAAACAGTCGGAATAGGTCCAGAAAGAGTAGTGCTGGATGAGATTACAGCAAAAAGCGTGCAGGCAAAGTATGTACTTAACAATACCGTGTGAGTATTGGCGCATTTTGGCTATTTCGGCCGTTTATCTTCTAAGCTTTTCAAGCTTGTTCTCTGTGCTGTATGATGCGGCGAGCCTACCCAGTGGATAATCGTTCATGTCGGCGAACTGCACCATTTGGTTGTTGACAAGTCCTGGATGTATCTTGTGCATCTCGCTGTACATAGACTGCATCAATTTACGATAGCTGGGGTGCCCCTGCGCGCCCGTTCTCAGCTCTATCCACCATATATACTGCCTGAGGTCTGCACTTGCGACCCACCTTACCTTGTGGGCGAACGTAACGCACGCTTCTGCATACTGAGATGTTATTCTTGCCGCATCCTTGTACAAACTTTCCGCGGCTTCTATCGCGTCAACGAACTTATCTTCCAACCCTATATTTCTAATTATATCAGGAATAACATAACCCTCGCTTATGCCAAACTTCTGCCTTATCTGAAGCGTGAACCTGTTTCGCTGGAGATCGCGGAATACGCCTATGTCGCCTATGAACTCCGCATCGTAATTCGCAAGCTCGAAAGAGCGCGGGGGTTTGTGCCTCCTGTTTTCGCGTCCTGATGTAGCTGCTTTTATTATGCTGTCAGAATTCAATACGCTCTCGTTTTTATCATTCTCACGGAGCATGCGTATTATGGATTCCATAGGTGCGTTGGTGTACGGGTAAACAGTAGCGGCCGCAATCCTGAAGCGGGTAGAATCCTCATCCTCGTAATGCAGTAGCTTCACCCCAGGTCCATCTGCAGATTTGCGCGGGTTTATTGTTGCTTCCACTTTTTGGGCTAGCTCTCTTAATCTGGACTCTCTGGCGCGCAGGAATTTCTGTTCCGCTACGCCGTGCTTCTCCATAACTCTTCTTATTAGTGGTTCATCCTCTTTCATTAGTTCTTCATAGCACTTGTTTGCGGTCTCTACAGAAGGCGGATATGCGCTGGATAACATCTTTATTAGTGAATGATCCAGCGACCTATACGAAGCGAACCAACCAAGATTAGTCATTGTTGAGGTAGGCAATAGGACCCTCACAACGTCCAAAGATGCAGCCTTTATAGAAGTCCTGTATGCGCGTTCCGCCTTTTTCCTTTCACTTTCAACGTCCACCCCTTTCAGGCCTTCTATTTCTGAAAAACGCACCTCCAAAGTTTTACCGGCTATGTTTACGCTGAATGGAAAGTTTTCCAACGGGTAGATGCGCATGAGTTCTGAGGCTACCTGAGGTTGCATCTCCTTAACCCTATTGAACAAGAGATCGTTTACATAGGTATATTCGTTGCCTATGGAAGAACCTAGGACAGCGGGATACGCCTTGTATAAATATAGGCCGTCTGATTTTGGCCCGGTTATGAATCCTTCGTTGTCTACACCGTATCTGTTAGTGAAATCTACATAGCGTGTTGACTTCTCTATATATCCAGCGAGCCTGCCGTCCTCTATGGCTTTCGCTTCAACCTGATCTACACCTTCTATCGCGACATGCGCTGACGCGGAGTCTATAACGGAGTCGTCACCGTATTCTGAGAGCACCCTTTTGAAGAACGAGTCTGCTCTTGGACCCCCTACCTTGAACTCAGAAGCCTTTTCTACGGCTTTTATGTAATCAAATACGCCATCGTAGTACTCTCCCGTATTAGGATCTGTAACAAATTCTTTCAGGAAGAGAGTCCTGAGGCTCATTGGTGACCTCGAGTACCTTGCGAAGAAAGCTGCCTTGGTGGTTTGAGGCAGTGTATTGCGAAGCACGAACACGTTGCTGTCTGTATTTGTGAAAAACGGCTTGAGTATGGCAAGCTGCTCTTCATCATAACGCTCCACGAATTTGGACATGCCCGGCATTTGCACACCTTCAGAAGTATCCAAAGACGCTGAGCAGGATCTAATATTTAAGCATAATGGTGAGTTGTTGTGCCTTTAAATCATACCGCACGGCCAGGGTTAACTTACACCGGTGTATATAGGAAACACTGAATCAAAAGCGATTTGCTCTCGTCAGGGCAGCAGTGCTATGGATGTGAGGAGCCAGCTTAGATGCTTCGCGCTTTTTATCTCACTCCTGAACCTCTCGTCTGAATCGTACATTACGAACTTTTCTGCTGCCGATTCGATCCATTTCTGGGCTTCGTCCTCTGCATATTCGATACCCCCATACTTGTAAATCATGTTTACTATTTTCTTTACCTCGTCTTCCGACTTCTCCTGCTTGCTCTTCATAAATATCCTGTCGATTTCCTTTCTTTCCGCCTCGGAAGCCTTTTCAAAAACCTTCAGTATTATTATTGTGGGCTTGCTTCCCCATATGTCGCTAAATGGCTCTTTGCCCAGCTGTTCCTTTGTGCCAGTTATATCCTTTATGTCGTCAAGTATCTGAAACGCGATGCCCGCCGATTCACCTATCTCTTTTATTGCTTCAATCACGTTCTTGTTCGCTCCAGCGGCAAGCGCACCGAGTTGCATCGGCCCCCAAACAGTATAGGCTGACGTCTTTAGGTTTGTCATATCTATGCAGTCTTTATAGCTTATGTTGGCCAGCGATCCCGCCTTTTTGAGCATGTTTATGTCCATGCTTTCTCCGTGGTATGTAAGACGCCCTATTTCGTAGAATTTCTTTCTTATCGCATCTGCGTTCTCATACCCCAGATCGCCTCTTCTAGAATCCAAATAGTCTACGAGCATGTCCCATGTAACCGAAAGAAGCATAAGCGCGTCATTCATAGTATTGTCCTTCCCGTAGGCTGCTGTGTAGGAAGGTTTTTTTCTGCGAGAATCCGATTCGTCTATAAAATCGTCAGCCATCAGTATAAACTCCTGAGAAAGCTGAACCAGCGCTGCGAGAAGCATGAGGTCCTCTTTTTTAGCCCCTAAAGCCATGCCGGTGAGCACAAGATTGATGGGCCTCCTAAAGCTGTTGCTTTCCAGGCCCATATAATACAGCAACCTATCCCTTTCATCTTTTCCCGCTACTATGCCCACGTACTTGCTTACTATTTCTTTTATCTCAGACTCGATTTCTTTCTTGAACAGGTTCATGCCTTCTCTGTCTTCTGAAGTGCCACCGTGCGGCAGACCGTAACGTATACTTTTATTGACCATCATCCCACTGCAACGTTGTGCACGGAGTAAGTTTGCACATAAAATTTGCAGTTGACCTTAAGCCTGTTATAATACTTATTGGTTTCGAGTTTACTTGAACCTTGTGCTTTCGTATATCTCCGCAGCGCCGCGCAGCATTATTATCAAGAACAGCAACGCTATCAACGCGTATTCTATGTATGCGGGATAGTTCAGCACGTAGAACAATACCAGATACGCAAATGCGAGGAACTTTACCACGTTTATGAGCCCCCTGCTCGCGTTTGAGGTATAGAACAACCTCGCAAACCTCGTATTCATTTTCGATGAAGTGCCCCTAGCACCCATCAGTGCATCGGAGAACGCGTGTCTGACAACCACCAACAGCACCACGAATACTGCAACGGCTCCGGCGGTCGCTCCCATGAAAGAGAAGAACACGTATATGAAAGCGAGCCAAAACGCGTATTCGGTAACCCTGTCTCCCGCTACGTCCATCCTGGGACCGTGAGGGGCGTGTTTTGATATGTCGGCCTTTATTGGTGCGATCCTTGCCTTCGCTTTTTTATCTCCGAGTGCGGCGCTTAGATAAAGGACCAGCCCCACTCCGCCCCGACTTTCTTCGCTCACGGCGAGGTATCCATCTATCCAGTCAGTCGCAAACGCTATTGCTATCAGCAGCACGTTAAGCCACGGGGCTATTCTTGCAATTATCAGGTAGACTATTACAAATACTAGCCCGACTCTTACAAGGGTTGCTGCATCGCTGCTTCGCATTCAGAGCACCATGATTAACACGCTAAGTGCACGTCACACGTCATGGATAGTGCATCATAGGTCCGGCTCCGGGCGTTACATTGTATACTCCGAGGCTGGACGGCATAAGGGTGGAGAACGACGCGTATCCCATGGCAGCAAATATGAATACGATAATGAAGATTATCGCTGCGCTTATCAGGACCACGCCTACGCTCTGCAACCTGCTTACTTTCTGCGCGTTGGAAAGTGCTATTATGAGAACCACGAAGCTCCAGACTGCAAATACCGCAATCGCCAGGGCGCCGAGTACCGGGACCGGCATCAGCCAGTAAAACAGTACAATGGGCAACGAACCGAACATCGTTGCCATGAAGGTCTTCGAGTAATCGCCCTTCCACGCCCTGAGGAAGTACTTTCCGATTACCTGATAGATCGCGGCGTTTATCAAGAACCCTATCGGTATTAATATCCAGAATAGCAGCACTGCGGCTATTGCCACCGCCACTACGCCAAGCGTTGATCCGTATAGCATAGATAGAAACGGCACCGTATTGAATACTGCTGCGTTTAGGTAGAGCATCAGAGATGCGACTATCACGAAAGCTATGAACGGCAGTATGCTGAACTCGTAATAGAATGAGAGAGCCCTGCCCACGCTCATTCCTACTTTGGTATTCCTATCGGGATGGAAGACCGAGTCTATACCCCTCTTTATGTCACCTACAAACGACATTTTATCACAGCAGGTCTTGTCAATTCTTCTTTAAATACTTTGCCTAGTTAGAATTATGACTGGTGCTGTTTGTTTTGATTTTATTTTTCGGATCATATTAATTTACTAGCAATCGTTCTGAACTCGCACGCGATCTCATTGCTTTCCAGCATCGGGACCTTCCCTTCATCCGACAGGTGTTTGAAGGTATCGTCGTTTTTCACCGTGCCGAGTATTTCTACTCCGAGCTCTTTCGCCACGTTTGCGGTGTTCTCGTTTGCCTTCCCGTCAGACATGTTCTCCACTACGCCGAGAATCGCCATCCCCAGCCGTTTCGCCATGAGTCCAGATCTTATGGAGTTCAGAGCCGCTACCTTCTGCGGGGTAGTTACGATTACGAATCCTTCCATGTCAAGAAGCTGCATGATCGTAAGAGGTGCGTCGCTCGTACCGGGTGGCAAGTCGATTATCAGGTAGTCGAGCTCCCCCCAGTCGGTGTTCTCGAAGAAGTCTCCCAGCATCTTCGTTATCAGCGCTCCCCTCCATATTATCGGTTTCTTTATGTCGTCTACCACCATGGCCGTAGACGCTACTTTTATCCCGTCCTTCACCACGGGCTTCAGCGGCAGAATAGTCTCGATCTTCTCGTTTATTCCAAGGAACATGGTAACGTTCGGACAGTCTATGTCGGCGTCCAGCAGCCCGACCTTGAACCCTTTTTCCTTGAGCGCGTACGCCACGTTCACCGCTATCGTCGTCTTTCCCACTCCCCCCTTCGCACTGTATATACCTATCTTGTGCTTTATTCCGGCGAGCTTAGCCTTGACCCTCTCCTTCTGTCTCAGCGTGTTGAGGAATGATGGATGCATTACTTGTTGTTTCTGTCCCTGTTCTTCTACCATATCAAAACCTCGATTGATTCACTCCTTGTAACTCGTGATTGAATTGAGTAAAGCCCTTGCCCCCTCCAGCACCCTCGTGTTAATCTCATCCTTTGACAGCCACTTCTTCTCCCCCGCTATTATGTCGCTCACTATGAGCACGGAGGCGCTCTTGAGGCCCTTCAGGCTGCCCAATCTGTAGAGCATAGCAGTTTCCATGTCCACCGCCATCTCCTTCTTGGCCTGTCTTTTCTGTACGAAAGCGTCGTCTTCAGCGTAGAATGCGTCTGTACTGAAGATCTTGCCAGCGTGGAACTTTAGGCCCGCCTTTCTGAATGAATTCCTGATGTTCCTTACCAGAGCCTTGTCAGGAGCAGGCCTCGCCTTCTTACATGTAAAATACTGTTTGTATATCCCTCCAGGAGTATGCGAAGCCGACCTGGCAACTATGAAATCGCCTAGACCAACACCGGCGTCAAGAGTTCCGGTGGTGCCGTATCTTATGAATATCCGGGTTCCCATCGCCGCGAGTTCCTCAATAAGTATCGCTGCGGAGGGAGCGCCTATCCCGTGGTTCGCGATGGTAACTTCTTCTCCGTTGTATCCGCCAGTGTAGGTAACGAATCCGCGCTTAGAAGTGATCTTTCTTGGTTCTTCCAGCAGCGTCGCCAGCGTCTCCACCCTTTCCGGATCCCCCGCTATTATGGCCCTCGCCGCTATCTTCCCTTTGTCGCCTTCTTCGAATATCAACGCCACGTAACCACAT
>JAKAXF010000108.1 GCA_021816645.1 Microcaldota archaeon
TGTTACTGCGGGAGGGGCCCCTAGACTTACTCCTACTAGTTCTGCGCCTTCTGGAACATGGGCTACAGTTCTAACAGACTTGAATACAGCTACAAACATGAAACAGGCTATGTCGACGGGTTGGACACATCCTGAAAAGCTCCTGGGAGGGCTAGTTACTTTTATCGCATTCTTGGTGCTTGGCCTAATCATGGTAGTCGTTGGATTGAATACTGTGGTTAGTAGTGGCTAGTATCGTCCAAGTGGCTGATGGGATTCTAACAATGGCTTCTGGCGATAAGAGTGGTGGTAAGACTTTTACCACGGGATTTACTCCTGTGGAAATTGTCGTTTACAATGACTCGCCAGCAGACATATATTATGCCGACGGGCTTTTCTCTACTAAGCCCGGCGCTACTATTCGTATTCCTCCAAATACGGATATGCCGATTCCATATACTCAGAATGCCCAGGGCTTTACGCTGTTCTGGTCTTCAACTTCTGCTCTAACTCAGAGCTACCAAATTATTGTGAAGTGGTCGGACGTTCCTTTGGCGGTTCCCTATACTCCTTTGACCCAGCAGGTAGCTGTGGCAAATTCTGTCACAATCTCGGTCACTCAGTCTGGGTCTTGGAATGTTTCAATTAATAATCAGCCGACAGTTAATGTGAATGGTCCTGTCTCTGTCCAAGGAATAACGGGCGGCACGGCGATTGGTGTTTCTATCTCTTCCTCTGTGGCGTTGAATGTGCAACAGTCGGGGACTTGGACTGTCTCGATCAGTAATCAACCGACAGTTAATGTGAATGGTCCTGTCTCTGTCCAAGGGGTGTCTGGCGGCACGGCGATTGGTGTTTCTATCTCTTCTTCTGTGGCATTGAACGTGCAACAGTCGGGGACTTGGACAGTCGATATTAATACAATGCCGACAGTGAATATTAATGGGCCGATTACTGTCGAAGGTGTATCGGGCGGAACGGCTATCGGAGTTCAGGTTCAGAATGATGTTACAATTAATGGGACTGTGACGGTCCAGTTCCCTTCAGCTCAGGAAGTTACATTAGCGGCAACAGGGCCGGTGAGCGTGACCGATCTTGTGCTCAATACATCGGACCTTGCTCTGCTAACGGTCTCCGAGGTTACTATCGGTTCCGTTGGTTCTGGATATGCCTTCACCGTGGCGGGAGACACGGATAACACCGGAGCATATCCGGTCAAGCAGTTCGGGTACTACGATGGAATCGTCCTGTTGATTTGCAGCCAGAACGGGACCATAAATAACTTCGCCTATGACGTACACGGCGTTGATACATTCGTAACGCCATTGACGTTTCCGACGATGATAACCTACGCCGTTACAACGCCAGCGGGAAACTCTCAGGCCGGATGGGCGGTTACGTTTCCGATGACGGCGAACATTCAAGGAGGGAACAGCCCGCCGATAACCGGGACGTTTTATCTTCTGGCGACTAAACCGTTCGCAGCGGCGTTTTGTAATGTCTATCTACAGACGAATCAGGCCGTCGCCGGGGATACGGTCCAGGTTTGGACGTTTGGAATAAAGGCCCAAACCATGAATCCTACTGAAAACCCGGTCCAGCAGCAGGCGGCGTCGGGAGAATATGCCGCCCTTGAATACACTAACGGCGGAAGCGGCGCTGGCCCAACTGGACAAAGCGGCTCATCTTCTACCACACTAACGTTGCTCAACTCCGGTGGATATGCGGCATCTTTGAACTGGAATGCCATGTCCTATACAGCCACTGTAGACGCTGGTACTGGCGTGACGGCCGCCTTTTCGTTGACGTTGTACTTCGGCGGCGCCATGATTGCTACAGTATCAGGCAATGCGACTATAAACGGTAATGCCACGATTACACTACCTGCCGGTACTTGGCAACCGGCTAAGAGCGTGGCCAATTCTGGCGTAACCGTGGTAGCGGTAATGACTGTTTCAGGAGGTACCGCTAGCGGCGTTAGTGGAACGGTGAATTGGGGCGGTGTCCAAATGGTCGAAGAAAGTGTGACTCCGCCCGTGGAGGTAACTTCCGTTGCGTAAAACATACGAAATCCATAGACTGACTACAACCAATGCCGTCAATGGAGCGACTATCCATGACTTCTCCGATATCGCGGCTTTAGCGATATGGTGGAAACAGAACGCTTCTACCGCAGGAGCGAGCATTCATCAAAAGCTTACAGTAACAGTTTCCCTAGTAGCCGTATATCCAATACAACAGGCGCCGAGTGTTCCGAGCGGTAATATTCCAAGTTTAGCAGAATCGAATGCTACGATTCGCCAACACAGCTATGGCAGCACGACATTTCCTACAGTAGGATAAGGAGTGAGTTTCATGGCTCAGCGGGCTTATGTGATTATCTCAGGTTCTATCGAGGATCAGAAGTTTCTAATCGAGGATATTACGTCTTTCGCAGGGGGAGCTTCCCTTGTCGAAATTCTGAGAGCTGCCGCCAAAACAGCGGAAGGAGAACAGAAGCCGGAGAGCAAGATTAAGAAACTTTTGAAAGGGAAAAAGTAATGCCAGTAAACGTAGTGAAAACTAAACGCGATGAGGAGTTATGGGAGAAGGCGAAGAGAATCGTTCGCAATGAATACGGCGCCCAGAAAAAGATCGGCAAAGAGAAATTCTATAAGCTAGTTATGGGCACGTATAGGAAAATGAAAGGCGGTAAAGTCTAATGAGGACGAATCCCTGGTTTCTATGGGGGATGCTTCTCTTCTTGGCAATCGGCGCTTTGGGGTCCTTCCTCTGGGCAGCGGCCCGAGTGGTAGAGGAGTGGCCGGGCCCCAAAGGCGGGGGACGAAAGCTGCATTTGGTGGAATCCCTAGAGGAAGTCGACGGCATGGAAATGGAGGCCGTTACGGAATGAAGGTCGGGATTGATACTTCGCTCAATATCTTCTCTAAGGTTGGCGGCTCTAACCTTTCTCTAATCGCTGATACAAAGGCTTGGCTTGGACG
>JAKAXF010000109.1:0-711 GCA_021816645.1 Microcaldota archaeon
TTTCAACAAGTCCACATGATCCTTGGTAGGAATGACGATAAGCACCTTGGGTTGATCTTCCGGCACACCGAACTGTACGCGGTGGTGCATAGGAGCCAACGGGTGCGTAGATACCATTGCCGACTGCCCGGTGCGCTTAATATGCCCAATAACGGCCCGTACACCCTGCTTAATCGCGTCAGGCTTTGACAACGGATTGTGCGCCATCGAGTTGTCTGACTTGCGCCAGTGGTACAGCACACGCGGGATATGGTGTATGGCCTTTCTGGAAACGCCAAACGATTCCAGATACCGCAACACGAAGTCGTAGTCCTGAGAACCATCGAACGAACTATCAAGGCGGGGGAAGTCACTAACTACCTTATACGCGGTGTAATGGCTCAAGTAGTTCTGCGTCAACAACCGCTCATAATCGAAAGCAGGCTTGAAATACGGCTCACAGCGATTGCCGCTCTCATCGAGTTTATCTTCATCAGCAAAGATGAAGTTGATCTCAGGCCGAGCCAGTGCCACTTTAGCCGTTTCCGAGAATGCGATAGGAGATAGTGTATCATCGTGGTCGAGGAACGTGATCCAATGTACGCCCTTATTCAACAATGCGTGAATCGCCGCATTACTTGCGGTGGATATGCCGCTATTCTCCGCAAGGGTAATGACTTCAATGCGGGGGTCGTCGGGAAACTCAACAGTCTTGTCTGAACCGTCGTCAAC
>JAKAXF010000109.1:721-2961 GCA_021816645.1 Microcaldota archaeon
CGTTGAGCACGTCCGGCTCCGTATTGTACATCGGCATGACGACGCCCATGCAGAAGTCCTCATGGGACACAGAGGATGGTTCAACCAAGGGAGTATCAAACACGTTAGCCCACTCCGCATAGTCCCCACGAGTCGGCAACGGCGTCTTGTATCGTTCGCCATAGAACCGCAGTTCCAGGTTCTCCATGCTATCGGAAAGCTCTTTCGGAGCCGTCATGTCCAAGTTCGGAAAGCGCATTGCCAATCGCGCTTTGTCCGTCTCGGTAATCTGGAATGGTTTGTTGCTCGCCACAAAGACGTTTGATGCACACATCAAAGTGAACTTTCGGTCTTTCGCACGCAAGCTCCAGTCCATGATCGCCGCTTCTTCGGTATCGTAGTCCAGTCGTGGTGTTCCCACTTGCGCGAGAGCTTTAGCACTCATGTAGACAGCAGGACCGTTCAAGGTAGGCATGACAACGGACTCGTTTTCCGTAGCGTACTCGTCGATAACTGCCGCCGTGGACGGATCAATCGGCGTGAAGTTGCCTGGGGTGGGGAACAGTCCATTGTTGTGCAGCGCCATAGTGGCATCGCCCACGCACAACCGTTCCAGTTGACTTTCGCTCAGTGGGGCTGCATCCCCACGCAAAAGAACGATATTGGCACCTTTCGGCAGAGAGAGAATGTCATTGCAGATAGCACGGAATGGTTTTTCTTGCGCTTCTTGCGGAACAAACGGATTTTCATTCGTCGGCAATCAACCTTTCAATCGGTCAACGGCGTGATCGTCTAAGATATAGTTGGATTCCACCCAGTCGCGCAGGCCAGAAGTTGTCTTGAGCGTTTCCTTGATCGCCTCAGCCCATTCATACGCCCTATTGCGTACCAGTACCGCCCCTGAATTGCACTGATACGGGGTGAAGTCAGAAGCGATGACAGGTACGTCCAATAGGCCGTATTCAATAAGTTTCAGATTGCTCTTGCACTCGTTAAAGGCGTTCTCTTCCAGAGGCGCAATCGCCACATCAAGGTCCATACTCGCAAGTGTCTGGTAATAATGCGTCATGGGCACCGGCTGGATGAACTCCACGTTAGACCTACCGCCCATGCCCTCCGGCATCATACCGAAGAATACCCACGTTACCGTGTTGCCCAAGAGATCGGCAATGTGCTGAATAATACTGGTATCTCCACCATGAGAAATACCGCCAGCCCAGCCGATACGTGGTTTGTCGTGGGGCTGTTTAGCAGGCTGTACTAAGTCGAATACAGGCCGAGGAATCATGTTCGGCGCGACACGAATGTCCTTGAAGTGGTACTTACGTTTGAGGGCGTCTTTCAGCGGTTCCGTCGTTACGGAAATGGCATCCACATGCTTGATGGCCTGCTTGATACGCTCGCCAATGTCTTTGGGAATACTGGAATGGTGGATATTGCTTTCCGGTACGTCAATCAGGAGATCGTTGATGTCATACACGATGAAGTTCTTGCGATTCGTCTTGCGGTATTGTGCGATAGACTCAATCTGCTTGTAATCCGTTGATTCTGATAGCACCACAACGTCCGGCGCAAGGTTTTTGTAGCTTTCTTCGTTCAGGAATTGTGTATAGATATGCACGCGTGCTAACCCTAGATTCTGGTAAGCATAGACAGGATGTAAAACGCGATACGTTCCACGTCCTTCGTTGTCAGCGGGATGGGCAAGGATGATTGGGGCTTGGTTCATAGGTTTGTTCTCCGTGGGTAATTAAGGTTTTGGTTTTGTTTCAGCAGCAGAATCCCTCCGCACACCACTAATACCGCCGTGTAGTTCGGATTCTGCTGGGTCAATCTTTGGGTCAATACGTCCTTCCTGTCCGATTCCCTTATTTGTCAATCCCTGAGATGAGATAAGTGCCTGGAATATACCAGCGACACCGGGGTCAATCGGGGCCATGTCCATCGCTTTTCCAACGGCAATAATAGCGTCGTCTTTGGATTCTTTGGCAGCGTCTTCCAGAGAACTTAGGCCGACATTGGCTCGCCTTTCTTTCATGGTCATGGCGAGTTGGCGCTCTTCGTACTCCCTGGCATCGCTCTTCGGATTTTTACCTGAAAATTCAAAGCGTAAGTGAGGAAATCTCGAAGAAAGCAAATACTCGTTAATCACGAGTTCAATGTGGTCCAATAGTTCTTCCTTACCTATATCTTCCTCATCTATGCGATACATACTAGTTTGATTTGGTAGGTCACTATCGGGGCCTTTTCCTGATATTTTA
>JAKAXF010000110.1 GCA_021816645.1 Microcaldota archaeon
CATAGTGGCGGAGCCCCTCCCCGCCGACAGGTTCAGCCTCTTCGGCTATGCGCACAGCTTGGACCAGTGGTTCCGCGAGAGGCTCAAAGGCGGCGTGGTGGAGATGGGGGAGCCCGCGAAGGACGGGAAGGCGGCGCCGAAGGGCCCCGGCGTCTACAGGTTCCGGTACAGGGGAGTGAACGTTGATCTATACGTTGTGACGCCCCCCGCCAACTACTGGGTGATCCTCGCCATCCGCACGGGGCCGGCCGACTACAACGTCTACGTGGTGAAGAAGGCGGGGGAGAGGGGGGTGGTGTTCCGGGGAGGCCACCTTGAACGGGAAAAGGATGGACGCATCCTCAACGCCGCCAACGAGCAGGCGGTGTATGCCCTGTGCGGTGTGCCGTGGCTCAGCCCCGCTGAGCGTGAGCGGTGGCGCACCCATATAACGTGATCAAGAGTATTCGTTTTCATCCTTGCAAACGGCTATCACCTTTCATTATTTCCGCTTTCCTCAGACGCCATCAGGAGCTCCCCGTCTGTGGTCATTCATATTCACCCGCTCGCCTCCGCTTCTTCCGTAGTGGGGAGTGTGGCCTGTTTCCGGCCTCCGGCGCGAAGCAGGCGCATGTCGGCGCGGGTCTTCTTCGCATGGCAGCGGCTACACAGCGTCTGGAGGTTGTTCTCGTCCCACATGTCGCCGCCGTTCGCGATGGCCGTAATGTGATCGACCTCAAGTGTGACCTTCGGGGGGTGTTCCCCGTCATAGGGATGCGGAAGACGAAGGCTGTTGAAGCCAAAGGGATGCTGGATCACGTAGTCGGCTATGCTCTCCGGTGAGGATATCAGCTCGACATCCTCTAGGATGCTGTCCAGTTGGCGCTGTATCCTCTCCTCCACCTCCCGCTTGAACTCTTCAAGGAACTCCTTCTGGTCGAGGACGTACCTCTTGTTCTCCGCGTTCCACTCCTTCCACCTTTGCCTGAACTCAGCTTCAAGCTTCTCGTTGTTGATGCCACACATCCTGCACGTGTAGTTGTCCCTGCGCTTGACCCTCTCCCTTAGCTCACCCCAGAACACCAGCTTCTCTCCATACGCCTTCCTGCACTTTTCTGAGCAGAACTTCTTCATCCCCGGGTCGAATGCCACCTTCGGCGTCCCACAGACCGGACACAGCCCCTTCTTCTCACGCTCGTTCCACTCCGGGGGGATGAAGCTCACCCACGACGGTCTACCGGTCATGCTTTATTCACCTTTTTGTCGTCTCATTCCTGCCCGCCCTGGCTATACCACATTGAACGCAGGTTGAGCAGGACAAGACCATACGCCACGACACCCCGCGCATCCTTCTGTTCAAAAGCCTTCTCGCTGTCCTCCTCAAGTATTTTGATGAGCTCCTCGATTTCATTTAGGTCGGTGAGCGTTCTGGAATTGTACTTCTCTATGAGTTCCGCCTTGCGTCCTGCGTCACTCGTCATGCTTTACTCACCCTCAAAAATTGAAGCTGGAGGTACTTTATCTAGAACCTTCACTTCACCCTCAAATCCGGCTATAAAGTCCTCAAGCGTGCCGGTAAAGGGTTCAAAGTCCAGTATGGGGTTGTCGTAACTCCCCCTCCAACACCAATAGAGCTTGTATTTCTTGTTCCCTAGGGGAACCAGCATGAACAAGTGGCCTTCACTGTACACAAAAACGATGGGCACGCTGTAAGCGTTCTTGTTTTCGCCCATCTTCACACACCCTTCCCCGGTTTGTCGCGGAGCCTGACGACCTTCACCACCCCGAAGTTGCCACATGCATCGGCTTCGGTGTAGCGACGGGTAAAGCTCCCCAAGAATATCGTGCCGTCCGCCGCCAAGTCAAGTAGTTCTTCGGCTTGGTATTCTGTCAATTCTCCTGTCATTTTGATTTTTTCAACCATATTTTCAATATCAGCTGGCAAACGTTCACCTACGGCGACATTCTCTATAGGATTATCAGTATCGATATCATCATGACCTCTTATCCGCCTTGTAGGAACACCTACAGTCGCCCACCAATAGATACGGTATTTCGCCATATCACTTATCCTCCTCTTCTTTACGTTTCCGTATGTCTTCGTTAATGTTTTTTTCCAGTTCCTCGAATTCCTGTGTTCTCGCGTGGAGTGTGGTCTCGATTAATTCTCTGTGTGGGCTTTCTGATTCACGTAGAAGGTCGTTTAAAAATACTATGTCTAATGCGGATAAAAGATAACGAGATATTGTTTTATAGTCGTATATGTCTGCTTCCACGGTTGTTAACAGAGTTGAATAGACACGATACTTCAGCGTTTTTACATCATATTCGCTCATGCTTCACTCACCATCCGAGATATCTCCTTCGCCAACCACCTCATATACGCCAGCAACAGCTCAGCATACGCGTCTGCTAAATCTTCCGTCGCTTCGCTCATGCTTCACTCACCTTATCCGCCCACACTTTGGGTTAAAATGAACACGTATACGGGTGTCCCATTCCTTGACTCCGACCGTGCGCCAGCATAAACCACAGATTGCACTGCTTCTACCATTCATACCTCCTTCCCCTCCGCCCCTTTTCTTCCTACGAGCAACTCACGGATCAGCGCGTCATAGCTCATGTACCGCCCCGTCTTCTTCTTCCACTCGAGGCGCTTCTGCACGAGCATCGTCCACGTGTCGGCGGATATGTTGATGTGCACCCTGTCCCTGTCCCTGTCCCTAGCCCTCCTGCTGCTGCGCATACTGCTTTGCCAGCTCCTGGTCGAGCCGCCTGATTTCCTCCAGCACGCTTTCGCCGGTTTCGCCCTGCACGGATATCTCCCAGCCGTAGCCTCCCCTCTGCCCGCGCGTGAGGGTCAGCCTGTACGGCTGGCTGTTCACCACCACCGTCTTTTCCGTTGACATATTGTCCATACGCCTTATTGCCAATATTTAAACTTTCTTGTCGTTCACTTTTCTTATCCAG
>JAKAXF010000111.1 GCA_021816645.1 Microcaldota archaeon
TATCGTTGCCACTTGAATGTTCTCCGTTGTACCGGATACAGATGCAGACGCCCAGAGTGTGCCGCTATATGGTGTACCCAGTGCCGAACCAGCAGCTATTGCGTTAAATGATACTGTAACGGTACTTCCGGAGTTGAGTGCTCCGATCGCATTTGAGACCATCGGACTCGTGCACGTACCCGAATAGGTTGTATTTGAAGGTACGAGGCATAGGGTGGAACTAGAACCCCAATTTACATTAGTGGCTTGACCAAATGTCAGCTTCAGTATCCCGGTGCTACTAGTTAGAATCTGGCCTGAACATGTGTATCCTGATGTTGCGATGCAGGCCTGAGGCAGTAACGAGGCACTGCTGAATACATGTAGGCTAAATAAAGCGCCCAAAACCACGGCTATTATCAGTATCGCCCATCCGTAAGTCATCAGGTACTCCATGGCGCTTTGCGCTCTGGACTTTCTTGCAAACATTACATCACTATGAGGCATTTGTGAGTAAAGATTTATAAACTTATTACTCTCTTTCGTTGCTCTTGACTTAAGAGAGAGCTTGCCGCATTTTATTGTAAGAGACTTCACCGACGCACATCGTAGCCTTATTAATATTTCGCTGGCACAACTAGATGTCTGAACTTACTCGTTTGCGATTTCAGATCAGGAGATACATACAAAATACGTACAATAAAGTGTTATCAATTCCTATTGGTGTAAAAATGACGGAAGAGTTGAACCCATTCAAGATAGCGCAGGAGCAGCTGGACGAAGCTGCACAGGTAATGAATCTGGACAAGCAGGCTCACGCGATACTCAGGGAACCGATGCGAACCCTGGTAGTAAATATACCGGTCAGGATGGACAGCGGAGAAACGAAGGTCTTCACCGGGTTCAGGGTACAGTACAACGATGCGCGCGGACCAGTCAAGGGAGGCATCAGGTTCCACCCGCAGGAGAGCATAGACACCGTAAAGGCGCTAGCTGCGTGGATGACGTGGAAGACCAGCCTCGCCAACATACCGTACGGCGGAGCAAAGGGAGGAATTATATGCGACACGAAGAGCATGAGCGTCAGGGAGCTCGAAGCTCTTTCTAGGGGCTACATAAGGGCTATCGGCAAGTTTATAGGGCCGCTGGTAGACATACCGGCGCCCGATGTCTACACCACTCCACAGATAATGGCGTGGATGATGGACGAATACAGCAACATAGTGAGGTACGACGCGTTCGGGACCATAACCGGAAAGCCGCTGGAAGTGTGGGGCTCAGAAGGAAGAGGAGATTCCACGGCCATGGGTGGCATGTTCGTGATGCGCGAGGCTGCGAAGAGCTTGGGCATAGACCTCAAGAAGGCCAAGATAGCTGTACAGGGCTTCGGTAACGCCGGAATGTTTGCGTATACTCTGTCAAAGAAGCTCTTCGGCTCAAACGTAGTGGCGATAAGCGATTCAAAGGGAGCCGTGTACGACGCGAACGGCCTCGACCTGGCAAAGCTCGAGAAGGCGAAAAAGGAGACGGGCAGCGTTGATGGTTACGAGGGAGGAACGAAGATGACGAACGAGCAGCTGCTCGAAAGCGAAGTAGACATACTAATACCTGCGGCGATAGAGAACCAGATAACGGGCGCAAACGCCGACAGGATTAAGGCTAAACTCGTCCTTGAGCTCGCCAACGGCCCAGTGACTCCTGAAGCGGATAAGATACTGCACGAGAAGGGAGTGCTGGACCTGCCCGACTTCATGGTAAACTCCGGGGGAGTTATAGGCTCTTACTTCGAATGGGTTCAGAACATAGGCGGCTACTACTGGAGCGCTGACGAGGTCTATCAGAAACTGGACAAGATAATAACCAAGTCTTTCGTTGACGTTATGGCCGTGAAGAAAGAGTACGACTCCAAGGGAGAGAAGATAACACCAAGGACGGCAGCGTACATAATAGCAATCGACAGGGTAGCAAAGGCGATGAAGGCCAGGGGCTGGTACTGAGGCTCAACCCACCGCTCCGTACTTGCTCATCTCTAGCCTTACCAGCTTGTTGAACTCTATAGAGTACTCGAGCGGTATCTCCTTGAGAACGTCATCGAGGAATCCCAGAACTATCAGTGATCTCGCGTCTTCTTCCCTTATCCCCCTGCTCATCAGGTAGGTAACCTGCTCATCGGATATCTTCCCTACAGACGCTTCGTGCGAGAAGGATGCGCTCTGCTCCATTATCTCGTTGTGTGGATAGGTGTTGCTCTTCGATATGTCGTCCAGGATTAGCGCATCGCACTGGACAGAAGCTTTTGAGTTGTAAGCACCGGGGTTTATCCTTAACTGCCCTCTGTAGACGGACATTCCGCCCTTGCCGGATATGCTCTTCGCTACGACCTTCGAGCTTGTGTTGGGTGCAGCGTGTATAACTTTCGCGCCATTGTCTTTCCATACCGGGCCTACGGCCAAGGCGACGTTCAGGTTTGACGTGCTCGCATATTCGCCCCTTAGAATCGACGATGGATAAGTCATGGTTATCTTTGATCCAAGCGATCCCTGAACCCATTCCATTCTGCCGTTGGCTTCGACCCACGACCTTTTCGTGGGCCCGTTTATTATGTTGTCAGACCAGTTCTGCACGGATGTGTATCTTACTTTAGAGCCTTCCTTTACGTAGACCTCAACTATGGCGGCGTGCAGCGAATACCTGCTGTACGCAGGCGCGGTGCAGCCTTCTATGTAGTGCACCGACGCACCGGGCTCAGCTATGATTAGCGTCCTTTCGAACTGACCCTCGAGAGCCCCGTTCATCCTGAAATAAGCCTGCACCGGGAGGTCCAGGTTGACTCCGCTAGGCACGTAGAGAAACGAACCGCCCGACCACGCTGCGGTGTTTAGTGCAGCGAACTTGTTGTCGCTTGGTGGTACCACCTTACCGAAATGCTCCTTTACTACGTCGGGGTACTTTTTGAGCGCGCTG
>JAKAXF010000112.1 GCA_021816645.1 Microcaldota archaeon
GACCGGCAAAGAGGGAGGTCAGGGTAAGGCATTCATTGTCCTACGCCAAGGCGCAGCCCCAAGAACCTAAGATAACGTACATAGCGAAGTGATGATTTATGCAGGTAAACGTTCTAAGCATAGAAGGGAATGTAAAGGGGAGCGTAGACTCCCCGGAAGCGTTCTCCGAAAACGTGAGGCCAGACCTGATTAGGAGGGCGGTTCTCTCAGAGAGATCCGCGCTTCTGCAGCCCCAGGGCCACTCTGTAATGGCTGGAATACAGACAACCGCGGCGTACTACGGTTCGTACGAAGGTTACAGAAGCGGGAGGCACAAAGGAAGGGCCATCAGGCCCAGGGAGAAGCTCGCCGGGGGAGCGCAGGGTAAGGTAAAGAGGATACCATCCGCCGTAAAGGGAAAGCGTGCCCATCCCCACATGATAGAAAAGATACTCGTAGAAAACATGAACAAAAAGGAGTACCAAAAGGCGATGAGAAGCGCGATAGCCGCCACTTCAAACGCCGATCTTATCAACTACAAGTTCGAGAAGCAGATTGCGCTGCCGGTGGTAGTATCAGACGAGATAGAGAGCATAGGAAAGACAAAAGATATGATTAAATTCGTAAAGAGCATAGGAGCCCTCAAGTACCTGGACTCGTGTAAGGAGGGCAAGAAGATAAAATCCGGAAGAAGCGCGTCAGAAAGGCACTACAAGAAATCGATGGTATTCATATTCAGCAGGGACGATGCACCGGCGATAAAGGCGTCCAGAAACATAGCCGGAGCAGACGCGTGCAGCGTAAACAACATGAAAGTAGAATTGCTCGCACCAGGGGGAGTCCCAGGAAGATTTGCAGTGATCAGCGAATCGGCGTTCAAGAAACTCGACGGCGCCATAGAAAGGGCCAGGCCGCCGTTGGGGAGGTGATATAATGGGAGTGCTTATGTATCCTGTCGGAACCGAAAAGGCGATAGGCAGGATAGACAGAAACAACGAAATCGAGTACATAGTTTCCCTCAGCGCCACTAAAAGCATTATAAAGGAAGAGTTTGAAAAGCTCTTCGGCGTAAAGGTTGACAATGTAAGGGTATTGAACACTTTCCAGAACAGGAAGAAAGCGATAATAAAGATAGGCAAGGAATCAAAGGCCAGCGACATCGCGGTGAAGCTGAAACTGGTATAACGCGCAACAGTGTGAATCATGGGAAAGAAACTCAGACAGCAAAGGAGGGGAAAAGGCTCCATAGCGTACAGGAAGCTGCCCCATACGTTCGACGTCAATGTCAGCTACGGCAACGTGGTGAGCGCGGACAAGTACGGCGAGGTAGTCGGGCTTTTCAACCACACTGGGCACAACGCCCCGATAATGGAGATTCTTTACGATGATTTTTCAAAGGCTACGATGCTCGCACCAGAAGGGATAAAGATAGGCGACAAGATTCACGTCGGAGCCACGCCCGTATACTCCATAGGCAGCGTCCTTAAGCTCAAGGACGTTCCTGAAGGTGTAGCAATCTACAATGTAGAGAAGATACCTGGAGACGGCGGCAGGTTCGTAAAGTCAGCCGGAGCGGCGGCTTACATATCGGCCCACATAGGCGGAAACGTGAGCGTTACCCTGCCTTCAAAGGATACTATAAATCTCAACGAGGGGTGCATGGCCCAGCTCGGGGTCGTGGCCGGAGGCGGCATTACCGAGCAGCCGCTCGTAAAAGCGGGCAAGAGCTTCTACATGTTCAAGCCGAGGAACACGATATGGCCCAGAAACAGGGGAGTGCACATGAACGCGGTGGACCATCCGTTCGGAGGCAAGCAGCACCACAAGGGAAGAAGCAGCATGACTTCAAGGAACGCCCCGCCAGGAAGGAAGATAGGAAACATCGCGGCGAGCCGCGTAGGAAGAAGGAAGAGATGATCAAATGCCCGAAAGAGTAGTATTCAGAGGAAAGACGGCCAGCGAGGTTGAAGGCATAAGCATGCAGGACTTCACCAAGCAGATCAAGGCCAGGGCAAGGAGGTTCATAAAGAAGAACTCCATTCAGTACAGAAAGCTGAACGAGAAGATAGAGAAGGCAAGGAAGAAAGGTTCTGACAAGCCCATAAAGACGCAGACGCGCGAGGCCGTCATACTCCCATCCTGGATCAACATGAAGTTCGAGATATATAACGGCAAGGAGTTCGTCCAGCTCGTGATAGCGCCGAACATGATAGGAAGGAGGCTCGGCGAGTTTGTTTACACTACAAAGCGCGTTCAGCACAGCGCCCCAGGAATCAGGGCAACGAGGGGAAGCAAGTTCCTCGACCAGAAGTAGTCGTGATAACGATGCAAAACTATTCGTACAACGGCAACAAAAAAGGCATGACGTTCGCTCTAATGGAGAGCATAGACGCCAGCTACAAGGATCTCGGAGCGGTGTGCG
The DNA here is from genome assembly GCA_021816645.1 of Microcaldota archaeon. The sequence continues at coordinate 2,402 of JAKAXF010000112.1, forward strand.
ACACGATAAGGTACAGGAAGGCGCAGAGCGCGCTCGCGCTTCTCGAGTCGATAGCGGGAGGCAGGGCCGTTTACTACAGGACGCACAATACCGGATTCGGAGCAAGGCACGAGCTCGGTGGCAGGAAGGGCAGGTATCCTATGAAGGCGGCGAAGATAGTCAGGCGTGTCCTGATCAACGCGATCGCCAACGCAAAGAATTCGGGATACATGCCTGAAGAGCTCGCGGTGGTGCACGCGTCCGCGAATAAAAAGCAGATACTGCAGAGGGGACCGGCAAAGGGAGTCCTCTACATGGGTTCGGGGATAACGGGTCACACATACGGCTTTGCCCCGGCAAGGAGGAGCAACCTCGAATACGCCAAGGTCGAGATAGGGCTGGCGTCAGAAGAGTCCGAGCTGGGAGAGAACGCCAAGCGCTTCATAAAGATTCACGAAAAAGAAGATTCAAAGCTTGCGGCTAAGGTGCAGCAGAAG
>JAKAXF010000113.1 GCA_021816645.1 Microcaldota archaeon
ATTATCACGATGTCAATTATAAGCCCGTAGTTCACTATGTTGCTTGTTTTGTTCTGCAGGGAATTCACACCCATCTTGAGTGTACCCAGAGATGTCTGTATCGTGACAACTTTTCCGTTTACAGACGTTACGTTACCGGTAAGCGTTCCTACAGACGTTTCAACGGTAGCGACCTTGCCGTTAATAGCCTTCAGCGTAGCATTGAGAGAGCTGAGGGAAGTCTGGACAGTGCCAACAGTTGTTTCAAGCGTTACAACAGTACCGTTCAGGGCAGTTATTGATGCATCTAGCGCAGTGACTGATGACTTCATCGTACCGAAGGACGTGTTTAGGTATACCACTGTGTTGTTTATGGAAGATATCTTTGCATTCAGTTCGCTTAGCGGAACGCTAAGGCTTGCGGAAATAGATGAGTTGACTGCCGCAGTGATCTGAGCCACCTGGTCCTGCGATATTCCGGTCACGAGGGCGCCGTTTCCGCTTACTAGCCCCAGAAATACCCCTCCTCCTGACATCATGTGGTATGAGCTTATTGTCTCCGTCGTTGTCGCAGAGCTCTCCAGTATGTACTCATCCTGCTGCCAGGAGAGCATGACGCTCCAGTAGCTGCCCGCGTTGCCGTTTGGCATCTGGAATGAGCCGTTCAGGTAAGAAGCAGACGATGTTGTCTTCAGGGAACTCGCAGACGTAAATATTGCGGAACCATTGAAGAATACTGTGACGTATACGTTGCCATAGTACGGACCTCCGCTGGTACCGCCTGGGGCATCGGGTGCGACTGACGTCTTCCATGAGTAATTCACCAATTGCCCTGGGAATGAATAATAGCCGCTCAGGATTGTCAGGGATGTGCTGGGTGTCACGTTGAACTCCCTATAGGCAACTGCGGTGGATGAAGATGACTGAACAACTGTTATGTTGTAGCTTCCGGGTTTTACAGCAGGTATGTTGAAACTCGAGGAAAGGGACCCTGTGCCGTCCGTAGTACCGGTAAAGACTCTCTGTGATGAGAAGTAGATGTAGTAGCCTTCATCTGCCGAGAAGCCTGTCATGGTAAACGAGAACTGGCTTCCAATCGGTCCCCTGTAACTTCCGCCACTTGAGACTGAGAATGAAGGGTATACGGTGTAGGATGAATAAGCGGTATAAGTTGAAGACTGGTACGTCGCCTGTGCGACCACCGCATAACCCCCCGAAGGTTCAGGGGAGGAGGAGAGGGATATGCTGAAAGAGAATCCTCCGTACGTTAGGCCAGGCGTCGATGAAATCATCGATGTTTCAGTATAATAATACACCTTGACGGTTGCAGGGGAGTAGAAAGAGTATCCTACGATGTAGTAGCCCGTTACCTCCCCACCTGTTGTTATGGGAACAGTCTGAACACTTCCAGAGCTGAGAGCCGTTGACGGGTATGAGACGACGACCGGAGTGGTATACACTGCGGAGGAGAGGGGCTGACCGGAATACGTTAAAGCAAGGTAGTAAAGGCCGTTCGTTGTAGGTGCTGTGAATGATATCGACGCCGATGACGTTGTGGACGACAGGGTGTTTGTGGACTGAGTACTTGAACCGATGAGGAACGACAGTTCGCTTGTCCCCATATATATGTTGTATGACGTGCCGAGACCCGGATAGACGAGCGAGCCTGAGGGTATTATGTCTGAGACCGTCACAGTTTCCGTGGCCCCCTGCGCAAGTATGCTTACCGCTCCGTACGATATGCTGAAATGTGGAGGCTGCACCGCTGTGTACCCGTACGTGTTTCCAGAATAGCCCCCAACTGAACCGCCGGAGTATGTCAGAGTGATTGTAGAAGTAGTTTCAGACGATCCGAAACTGGGCTCAAATCCGAATATGAGTGTGCCGTTTGATGATGGCTGGAACTCAAACGTTGGTGCATTATCCACAGTCAACTTTCCTGATGTGACCGCCAGCACTGTCGCACTGGATGATGCAGCTGAATCTGAAAAGGTGTACGTTGTTCCAGGGCTCAGGCCGTAGGCAGAGACCGTGTAGTGGCCCGATGACGGGAAGTACTCGCTTGTCGATACCATGGCAATTCCGTCCGGATCTGTAACCAAGAAGTAGCTGGATACAGTCACAGAGACGCTGGCATAGAGACCGGATGATGATGCCACAGCACTGTAGCTTCCTGCAGTGATTGCAGGAACATTGCCGGACAGTTTGGCGTATCCGTTTGCGTCAGCAGTCACCTGACCTAGGACGGCTGAACCGATTGTTATCGAAACCTGCGCTCCAGATGGGAAGTTGTAAACAATTGCTGTGAACGCGGCGTTCGGGGTGAGCGATGTTGGCGTGAATGTGAAACCAATGGAGACAGGGTTGGGTATGGAGACGAGGATCGCATTTGCCTGCGAGTATGAACTCGAATTATAATGAACAGTCACTGTGTAGAACCCAGAGGTCGTGATCTGTGACTGAAGCGATGCCACAGCGGAGAACGTGCCCGCGGCTGATGCGGAGGTTGCTGAGTTTATTGCATTCACGGATCCGACGGATATGCCATTCGATACTATTGTTGCAAGTGAAGGGAAACCGTAGCCAGAGACAGTGAACTGCGGTCCTACTGTCCCGCTTATGTCAAATGGCGAAACAGATATTATTGGTGTTACCGTGAAGGCGGCATCAGCAGTTATGCCTGAGTTAGGCGAGGAAGATGATGTTTCCTGTGCGACGATAGTGTATGAACCTCCAGCTGCAGGAGGAATTGTGAAAGATGATCCAGAAGGAACGCTGCCTGATGTTGTTGTTGTGAATGTTCCCAGGAGCGTGGAATAAATAGAAGATCCCTGAGGACCCGCAAGATATACCGAAACGGAAGAAGAAGGGTCCCAGCCCGAACCA
>JAKAXF010000114.1 GCA_021816645.1 Microcaldota archaeon
GTAGACGTTCGGGGCATCAATGATGCTGACCGTATTGTTCCTTGACGTGGTGGTGGATCCGACAATCGTGGACAGATCGAGCGTCCCCTGATAGATGGCTCCCGCTACCAGATAAGGGTCACCTCCCCCGCAAATGACTTCCCATCCTCCCGCTGCTTGAAGGATCGCTACAAGCCTTTGGGGTACGCCAGGAACGAGATACAGCAGGCTCTTGATGAATGCCGGAACACCTTGAGCCGTGACTTGGGAGGCGGTCATGATCTGCGAACGGTAAGACTGCACCGATTGGGCAGAAAGCTCAGGTGTTCCCGCCTGCGGATTGGTGACGGTGATCGAGTATCCTGATGGGATCGAGGTGATTAATGTCGTGACGGTTCCGGCCAATGGTGTCCAAGATCCGGATTGAGTGGCGACCGCAAAGAGTGGCGATGATTGCCCGGATGTGGCGATTGTCCCGCCATCTGTAAGAGCATATTGATAAGTGCCGTCACTGACCACAAAACCAGCGGGGAGAAAGTATCCGGCAGGCCCGGAGAAGACGACCGAAACAGAGGTGTTTGTCGGCTGTCCCTGTGGAACGCCCAACATCAGCCCTTGCTTGGCTAAAATGTACGGGTTGGCCGTTACCGGGGTCAGATTGTTGACCGCATCGACTCTCGCCTGATCGACCGTTACCATGATGCCTGTTCCGGTGGACGACATATCCTCGATCATGGATCCGGGAAGATTGGCGGTGTATCCCGGATTTGTGGCGGCAACCCCGGCAATTAGATCACTGTTGAGCGTGGCGGCTGGAGTCGGAACGGGTCCGGTCGGGGTGATGTTAAGCGGTGGAATCGTGATGCTACTCATTAATACGGAACCTTCGCATCAAGAACCCCTCCGGTAAGCGTCGTGACTTTGATATTGTAATAAGGTGCGGTCGTGTTGGCGACCCGGGTGATCGTCAAAGTGGCAAAGAAAGGGGCGAACTGCGCCTGCAACTGCATCAAATAATAATCGGGATAAACTTGTGTTGCAAGTGTCTGCATGATCGGGATTCCATAATTCGCCCAAAATGGAGATTCCCCGAGGTTGAGATTGAGACATTGTATCAACGTGGTCAGATAGACTTGGGAGTTATCCCCGTTTGGAGCGGTTGAAACTTCTACCCATTGATAGGTGCCGTCTGAATTGTATTGCCTCCCGTAGGTTCTCATCAGGAGATCCCCGTAATAATGCCGTCTGTGACAGTCACAGTGATAGATCCCGATTCAACGGTGAAACTCCCGGTTGCGCCGTTCCCGGCCTTAAGTGATGCCCCTGAAATGGATGAAGAGGAGGATATTGGGCCGGAGGCGGTAGCTCCGCCTGTTCCGTTTCCGGTGATGGTTCCCGAGACGACGATATTCCCGTCCACCGTTGCGGTCGGTGCGGTGATCGTGATCCCGGAGGATGAGAAAACGATGGTGTACCCGTTGCTGGTCAGAGTGAGCGTTGTCAGGCTTCCGATGATAGAAACCAGCCCGTTGATGGATTGGGCGATGAATCCGTTGATACCCTGTATCACTCTTTTGAGTGCGTCCCCTCCTGGAGCCGTCCACGAAGAATTGGCGACCGGAACGAACATCAGCGCCGAGAGATTGCCCGGAGGGGTCATGTCGGCAACGCCTCCCCCGAGTCCCGAGATCCCCCCGAGATAAACGTCAGACGGAACAGTCAGGCCCATGTCTCCGGGTTGAACCGGAATCCAATCGTATGACCATGTGGCAATCGGAATCGCTATTTGAGGAAGTGTCCAGGGAGATGAGTTGACCTCGAACTTGACCGTCACGATCTGACCGGAAACGGAGACCACGGAGCAAGGGAGAGATGCCCCGGTGTTCTGGATCGCCTCCGCAACCCTCGTGATCGAGTGCTGGTTGATGGTGTCCTGCACCCAGAGTTTATGAGCATTGTTTGCCATCAGGAAAGCCCCGCCGGGATGAATTGACAGTTGACGACCGTCGCCCAATTTGAAGCGTCGTTTCCCCGGAAATGGCCGATATGCCTTTGGGCAATCACCTTGAATAGCCCCTGAAACGTGGCGTTGTTCTTGTTATAGGACGGGAGGGAGGCCGCTTGGGAAATGATCGTACCCGCACCCGGAATAAGTTTAGGGGGCATCGTGACATAGGTTCCCACTGAAAGATCGCCCCGCATGACGAGCTTCATCTGCATGACATCGACCGCTATCCATGTCGGCTGACCGATCAAGTCGTTGAAGCTGATCGGAACCGGAAGGGCCGCAGGAGGCGTATTGTCGAAGCATGAGATGGTATTTCCTCCCGTGATGGCGATAAAAACTCCCGGATAGGTCGGCCCGAACATCGTCTGTCCACGGGCTTTCGTGAAGGCTTGGACATATTGGGCAAACTGTTGGAGTGTCCCGCAGTAATGCACCTCGGAATGATTCAGGACGAGATTCGGATTGACATTGATGTTGAGTGCATAGCCCGGATAAACGGTTCCCAAAAGATTCTTCAAGGCATAGGCGATGGGAGTCCCGGCTGTCCATTGAAATACGAAGTTGGCTGGTTGCTGAAAAGTGGCCGGAGACGGTGCGATCACAAAGTCTAACGTCTGCTCTGTCCCCTCCCAATTGCCAAATGACTGATAGATCGTTCCCGATGTCAGGATGCCCGCCTGCTTGGGATTGGCGAGAGGCAATCCTTTCTGCATCCCACCTTTTAAGGTGATGGTCATTCCCGAGAAGGTTTTGTAGATTTTCCCGGCATAGCTGATCTGCTGGTTCAGGTCTTGGATGGACGGCCCCTGAATCGTTAGCGTGGAGAGTCCCATCGGATGGGCAAAGTCATAGGCCAGAACATCGAATTCGACAAGAT
>JAKAXF010000115.1 GCA_021816645.1 Microcaldota archaeon
AAGTCAGATGATGATTGTATGGGCGTTTCTGGGCTAAGGGTTTTGGTCCAAAGCATCATCCGACTCTCGCTGAAATGCTAAAACTTAAAATAGCAGATTAGGTGCGGCATGACCTAAAGGTCATATCGACCAGTACTTCTTGTTCTTTATGAAGTTGCGCTGGGCTTCTATCAGGTCCAGGTAGAAGAACCTGTCCTCACGCCTGAGCATGCGCAGGACCCTCGCCGCGGTCTTTACGCCTATCCCGTAAGTCGACATTGCCAGCGCTGCTCTTCCCCCGTATGCTTCGACCATGCTCGAGATCTTTAGAGCTTCTGAGAAATATTCACGCTCCTTGCGTGTTAGTTTTTCTCCCTTCAGCTTCTTTTTTATGGCGGCGGCCGATTCGTCTTCGTAGATGCTCAGCATTTTGCCACCACAAGCAGGGCATTCAAGGTGTTCCGCGTCCTTTATCTCTGAAAGCTTCCGTGTAAAATTGAATCCGCAATACATGCATATGAACTTGATGCTCTTTCCAAGAAGGAAGTTCTCGAACGAGTTTAATATCTGACTGCTCGGAGTTACTGGCATTATGAGCTCCTTGGTGTAGTAGAATGCGTCAAGAAGTATCGAGGCGAAGTGCGAAACGCTTTGCACGTTCCTCGTTTCGATCTCTAGTTCCTTAGAAGCCAGAAGGGCAAAGAACTTCTCCAGGTCCCCGATATCAAAATAATTATTCATCAGCTCGCGCGTTGTCTCGTCGTATATGGGGGTTTCCTTGTATACGCTGATAAGCCGTCTTGCGAGTGAGCGTGAGACCGTAGCCTCGCGGTCGAGGACTCCGAAAACTTTCGAGATCTGGGTGAATTTGTATCTGAATAGCTCCGTTTCTTCCAGGACGCTCTTCATGATGCCCCTTACCTTGCCCGAATCTACAGACAGCAGGTATTTTCCGATATCTATTTGCTTCGGTGCGTCGAGGTATATGAAATAGGGTGTTGCTTTCATGTATATGCTGTGACCGGTCCTTGCCGCGGCGAAATGAGCGAGCATTCTGCCTATAGCCTCGTTTGCCATGGTCCCGAGGGGCAGATATACCACCTTGTAGTCTTCGGTCTGCTCTATAACTATCTTGTGCCTTGGGAATATGCTGCGGTCGTGCTTCTCGAGAAACTTCTTCATCGCCTCCTTTGAGTCGGAGTTCATGAACTCGCTTCCCAAAAGCGATTCGGGATTTGAAACCAAAGCCGCGACGCCCTCCGCCACGGCGTGACTTACCGGTATATCCTCTCCGCTCCAGTCTGGGACAGCGGCTTCCAACTCGCTCGTGGGCTCCACAAGTATGCTGTTGCCTTCTATGCTCACTACCTTCCAGGGAAGGCCTTTTGTTATGAAAGTGCCATCTTCGTCTAGATTGTTTACCACGAACTCTTCGTCAAGGGTTGAAATTATCCTGTTGTCTATGGTGTTCTTGACCAGGAACTTTTTCACGTCAGGTATCATGCTAAGATGGTCGTAGTAGAACATCCGTGTCCTGATTCCGGACGTTATTCTGTCGCCATCGAAACCCACTATTCTCTGCCTGCCCATGAGTTCAAGCACTCCGACCAAAGTGTCTTTTCTAATGTCTTTATAGAGATACGAACGCCTTATTATGCCCAGGACTTCTTCCGTGCTGGTCGATCCTTTGTCTAGTGCTATTCCTACTACCTGGTTGAACAGCACGTCCAAAGCTCCATCGTGCATCCTGAATGTTTCCAGAAATCCCGTGCTCGCCTTTTCGCATATTGCCGCAGCTTCTATCGCATCGACGGCGTTGTTGGACACTATGTAACCGCGCGGGGTCTTTCCTACAGAGTGCCCGCTTCGCCCTACGCGCTGAACCAGCCGCAGTACCTGCCTCGGCGAACCGTACTGCACGACCTCGTCCACGTACCCTATGTCTATCCCGAGTTCCAATGAACTGGTAGCTATTATGGCCTTTAGATTGTGGTTCTTGAACCTGTCTTCAAGCTCTATCCTCTCCTTCTTATCTATGGAGCTGTGATGCACGCCTATCCCGCCGAACGGCATGATTCTGTTAAGGTAAACGAGTTTGCTCCCTACGGCCTCGACCGCCTGCCTCGTGTTTGCAAAGACTATAGTGGAATCGGAGTTCTTGATGTGCTCGGCTACAGAATAAAGCCGCGCAGCCGCACCGGCATCGAGACCGAACCTCTCCCTGAACTCCGACGGCACCGAAGACGAATCCGGTAATTCTACAGACAGTACCGCCTTTCTGGCGCGATCGGACAATACGCTGCTGCAGCTCCTGGATCCGCACAGGAACTTCTTCACAGATTCTATGTCGGCTATTGTCGCGCTTATGCCTATCCTTTGGAATCCTTTTGACTTTTCTTCGAGCCTTTCTAGAGCGATGGATAACTGTGCGCCTCTCTTGTTGGAGTAAAGCTCGTGGATCTCGTCTATGACTACGTATTTCAGATTAGCGAGAGCCTCTCCGAGATGCTTGGTAGGCAGTATGCTCTGCAGTGTCTCCGGAGTTGTTATCAGTATCTCCGGGGCGCGCCTGCTCTGCCTGCCTCTCTCCGACTGCTGGGTGTCCCCATGGCGCACCGCTATTCCGACTCCGACTTCCTTCGCCAGAAGTTCAAGCCTTTTTATGAGGTCGCGGTTCAAAGCACGCAGTGGTGTTATGTACAGGGCTCTTATACCTTCATGCGAGGCGTTTTTTGACAGAACGTCCAGGATAGGTAGTAGTGCCGCCTCGGTCTTGCCGCTACCTGTCGGTGCCGATATCACGCAATTGTTGCCCGAACTTATCTCCCTGATTGCGTGCTTCTGTATGTCGTAAAGTTCTTTGTATCTGCTGAGGAAAGCCTTG
>JAKAXF010000013.1 GCA_021816645.1 Microcaldota archaeon
CCGATCTTGAAGAACGAAAACAAGAAACTTGGCAAGTTCCCGTATGCCCTGATCGTGGCAGCGGTCCTGCTCATAGCGGACTTTGTGATTGGCTATTCTATACAGCCATGCTGCGCACCACCATTCCCATTAACATTAAGTGAGTTCGCAGTTATCTTCGCCATAATCGCCATCGTTGTCGTAATAATATTGGTTCTGTATGGTCCGCGCCCGCTAAACAAGATAAGTATAAGCGAAGCAACAGCGCAGAAGAAGCTAGGTAGATAACCATGACCAATGAACACAAATGCGCAATCTGGGAATGCAACAAAAAAGGAACGCACAAAACCTTACTCGAGTTTTCTAAAAATTTCACATTGACTTTATGGTACTGCGATAAACATTTACCAGAGATGGGTGATTTATGACAGAAGATAAATAACTGTAAGTGTTCGCATGAATAATAAAAACAAGAAACCTGGCAAGTTCCCGTATGCCCTGATCGTGGCAGCGGTCCTGCTCACGGCGGATTTCGTGATTGGTTATCTTATCGTGCAGACGTTCATATCGCAAGTTCCAGCGAACTCGATTTCTGGAATCCAATGCCCACCAGCATGCGGTGCAACCCTGCTTACATTAGACGATTTCCTGTTCGTCTTCATCATAATCGACTTCATTGTCATAATATTATTGGTTCTGTATGGTCCGCGCGTCCCAGGTACGAAGAGCGATAACACGGATGCTGAAGCAGGGCGCGGGGTTCATCATGTCATAAAGGGAATCAGAAAACGATAGGTGGTTAGATGATGATAAACAAAGCAGAGGCAAAGAAAAGAAAACTACGATACAGCAAGATATGCGAATTTCATCAAAGCAACCCAGACCAACAAGCAGTTATGTATAGCTGTGAAGATTGTCTAATCATAAGAGAGCAGGTTTGCGGGTGCGATGAATATTCATCTTGTGAAGATTGCGAATCAGCACATACAAAGGCGATGCGTGATTGAATGATCTGCAGCAAATGCGGCGCGGAGATAAAGAGCAAGGCGGAACTGGCAGGACTCGAAGCCAAGGGCAAAGTGGCGCTGTATCTGTCGCAAGCCTATGGCGGCACCTATCCGGCAGAGACATCGCGCGCTACCGGAGTGTCGCATCCCATGGCGCAGTTCTACCTGAACCTGCTTGCCATAGAACAGGAGGGGTACAAGGCAGACATAGGCGAATTTCTGCATCCGGTGTACATATATTATCCATACGATTTGGTCGAGGGCATGGCCAACTATCCGGAGTGGAGCGTCCCGTCCGCGGCGCATGGAGCAGTGTCAACGTTCAAGTGTTCCATCGTGCGAAAGCAGGGAAACCCAGAACTCCTATGCAGAATCCAGCAGCATCTTATCATCAACGGGATCGACCAGGGCGTTTCCGGGATAGTCATTCCGCGTTCCGGCATCGCCGACTTCGAATCCTTATTACTTCGCGCGATGCAAGAAGACTTTAAATAAATTAGATATAAATCAGCCCTATCGTACAGCAGCCAAGTATATCTGGCCTTGGACCAGAAGACGCAGGTGCGAATCCTGTTAGGGCTATGGTTTTCGGATGTCGTTGAATCTTTTATGCATATGCTAACATACAGACATTTATATCCTTGCATATATATAATCATGTGAACGAAATAAGTGATTGACGTGGCAAACGAGAAAATCGGTGTGCGCATCAACAAAGAAACTGATCCTTTGATTAGCGTAGGGCTACGCAAATCGACCCTGCGCGCGCTGGCTAAGTTAGGCAAGTTCAACGAATCATACAATGACGTAATCATGCGGCTTGTTCGCGAGCATACGAAGGTATGACATGGACACATACAAGAAGAAAGGGGACAGGTTCGTGAAACTGCCTCCGCAGAGAAATGTGCGAATAGGAACGTTCGCCGGTCACACAATATTGGCAGTGAAGAAGCGCAAGAAATCTTTGTCATTCAACAGACTCATTGAACATTTTCTTGCAGACAGGCGTTTGCTCATAGCGCTGTTCATGCTGTCATTGGTTGCGACTGCCGCCTTCCATTACATCGCGCTCTGGACGACGTATCAACTTGTTTTCGTACAGCACGTAGCGATCGAGTTCAACCAAAACAATATACCGATCTGGGCGTCGTTCGGCTTCTGGCCCGGTTCGTTGCTTGGTACCCTTGCCATACTGCTCGTACCAGTATACGCGCCAATAGCGATGCTGATAATATCGATGCCAAGGCTGCAGCGCAAACTGCGCAACCGTTCACTCTTAGCTTTCATATATTCCATAACAGAAGTCGTGATGATAGTCACGCTTCTTGTGATGCCGCTCGCCACTGGTTTAGATGCCGCAATGGATGGCACATACTATCTTGCCGTTAACTATTTCCACCAGCATGCGTACGTCGACTATTCCGCGCTCACTGGCTGCTACTACTACAATTCGACCGCTGGCACGACGATATGGCTCAACCAGAGTTATGTAGGTAAGAGCGTACTTGATCTGAATTTGACCAGGTGCCTGCCGATACACGGATGATTCGGATGTCGCTCTTTTCTTTCGCATATGCCCACTTCCGCAGAGGCTACGGCATGGGCTTGGGCTTCGTCCTGGCCGTCCTGAGCACCCTCACCAACTTTGTCGTGCTGCTGAAGCTCTTCGTGCCGTCGCTGACCGCCTTTCAGTTGGCGATGTATTATTTCATAGGGTTCATCATAGCCTTCATCGTGGGCATCGCATTGGATTTCGTGATGCTCAGGCTGCATCTCGTCCAGACCGAATACCTGATCAGCAACCTCGCCGACCCGTCCAGGAACATCCCGATCGGCGACAAGGAGATCCTCGGTTACAAGTCCGCCATTGCGGGCTTCGACCGCGAGATAAATACTTACAAGACACTGGCCGCGATCAATGAAAGAATGGGCCTTGACAGCGCCGACATGCAACGCAACATAAGCCTCACGATGGATTACAAGACCAAATATGAGGCGCTGCTGGCGACAGCACAGGAATCCATAGCGGAAGGCAAGAGGGTAATCGTATGAAGGCACTCATAACCGGCATAACCGGACAGGACGGGTATTACCTGTCGCAACTGCTCGTAGACAGAGGATACGATGTGGTGGGGATCGTCCGGAGGCACCGCGACGGCGGTCGCGGGACGTTCGAGCTGCAACCAGAATCGTACAAACGGCGCATCCGGCTCGCTGACGGGGACGTGACCGACCGCGGCTTCATGCGCGACCTGATCGCGAAAGAGAGGCCTGACGAATTCTACCATCTTGCGGCGCAGTCTTTCGTCGGTTACAGTTTCCAGAATCCGCAATCGACGATGGACATCAACATACACGGCACGTTCAACGCCCTCGCCGCGATAAAGGAGCAATCGCCGCGCACCAAGTTCTACTTCGCGGCTACCAGCGAACTGTTCGGCAAGCCGGTCACGTCGCCGCAGAATGAGGAGACGCCATTCCATCCTGCGTCGCCATACGCGATAAGCAAGCTGACGGCTTACTGGCTGACCAGGCATTACAGGGAAGCGTACGGCATTTTCGCCGTGAACGGCATCCTGTTCAATCATGAGAGCGAGCTGCGCGGCGCGGATTTCGTGACGCAGAAGATCGCGATCGGGGTATCGCGGATAAAGAGGGAGATAGTGGCGGGCAAGCATGCGGATCCAATAGAGCTCGGCAACCTGAACGCGAGGAAGGACTGGGGATACGCGAAGGATTACGTAAAAGCGATGCATCTGATGCTGCAGCAGCGCACTGCGCAAGACTTCGTCGTCGGGACCGGAGAGCTGCACACCGTGAGGGAGTTTGCGACGGCCGCGTTCCGGTGCGCTGGCCTGAGGATAGAGTGGTCGGGCAGCGGCACGGACGAGACCGGCAGGATAGGGGATGATGTGGCAGTGGCTGTCAATCCGGCGTTCTTCCGCCCGATAGACGCGGAAAACATGGTCGCGGATTACACGAAGGCGCGGCAGGAGCTCGGCTGGCTGCCGAAGACGACATTTCCGCGGCTGGTGGAGCGCATGGTGGAATACCAGCTAAACCGGGGTGACCCCAATGTTCCAGAAAATTGACGAAAACGACTATAACACGCTGATAGAGACGTTCGTCTCGCAGCAATACGCCTGGCTCGCATCCAAGTTAGAGCCGCATACGGTAGCGATCGACATAGGCGCGCATTGCGGCGATTCCGCTATCTACATGGCGCAAAAGGAAAACGTCGACCTCGTCCTCGCCTTCGATAACGACCCAGGGCCAGCGAAACGCGCCGAAGCGATAATGATGCAGGCGCAGCCTACCGTGCGGCAAAAGATAATGTACGAGTTGGCAGAGGTCGTGGGGCAGGAAAACGGGAAGTTCGAGGTGTGGATACCGCAAATTACGATACGCAAGATATTGTCCAGGCAGCGCAATCCTACCGTGATAAAATGCGATTGCGAGGGTGCTGAGCACGAGATATTCACGGACGCGGCCCTGGGCGCGGCGGATCTCGAACGCGTCTATGCCGTGCAGATAGAATACCATCGGGGTCCGCAAGGGCTGCCAAGGTTTTTCTCCGGCATGGGCTTTTGTGTAGAGGTCATGCCCCCATGGTATCACGACGAGTCGCTCGGTGACGTAGGCTGGTTGCATGCGTGGAGATAAGCTTGTATCGGTCGTGATACCGACATTCAACCGTTTCGACAAGCTCCGAAGGCTGCTCGATTCTATACACGATAGCGAGGTCGGGGACTACAGGCTAGAAGTGATAGTGGTAGACGATGCGTCGACAGACCGCGATTACGAGGATTTGCACCGCTTATACGGTTGGGTGAACGTGATACGCAACGATAAGGAGCGCCATCTTGCAGGCACCAGGAACCGCGGCATAGCCGCGTCGCACGGCGAATACGTATTCCTCGTCGATGACGACAATGTGCTCGATGGGCGCTGCATCCGTGTCCTCGCCGACGCGATGCAGGTTTCCGGCACTATAGGGATGGCAGTGCCATACATGCATTATCTATCGCGGCGCGATACCGTATGGTGCGGAGGCGCCAGCGTATCGAGACGCCTGTTCACTCCCTTCATCGACGGAAATGTCAGTACCGGACGTTCCATCAGGCACAGGTGCGACGCCGCGCCTAACGCATTCATGCTAAGCAGGGACGCAATAGACGCGGTGGGGCTTTTCGACGAAGCGAACTTCCCGATACACCATCTTGAAGCCGATTATGCCATCAGGCTCAGGCTCGCAGGTTTCATGGCGACGGCGATTCCCGAAGCGATAACATACCACGACATACGCTACGAGGGTCATTTCGACCTGGATATACGGCATGACAAAAGACCGTACAACATAATGTACGGCGAAACGATGCTGCGCCGGAAGTGGGAGCGAAGCCGATTCTGGCGTTTCGCCGCGCCGCTGATGATCCTGCAAGCGATGGGATACATAATCGTGCGCAGCACGAAAGTGGAACCGAAGGACAAGGCGCACTACTGGATGATGGCCTGGCGCGGCTACCGTGCCGGTTCGAAAGTGCGGTTGGTAAAGTAAACTACCCATGACTAAAGGTCATGGGCTTTCCATAAGTTGATGAAGCATGTCGCACAGCGACAATCGGTTCAACAACCGCATCTGGACGCACGAGCCCGTTTACGGGGACTCTCCTATTGGAAATCTGGAGAGTATTATGGTTAGTAGTATCTCTCCGCTCCAGCAGGGATTTTATGGCAATATTGAGGCTTGCCTGCCTATCGGAGTTCACTTCAACTCCGCACTTTTTGCATCTGAACAGGGCATAGTTTCTACTGTCATGTCCCTTCCCAACAGCACCGCAGTGGGAACAGAACTTACTTGTATGCCATGCATCAACGATGTTCAGCGTAATATTCTTGTCGAAGCACCTCTGTTCGAGGTTCTTCTTGAAGGCAAAGAAGGGGATACGCATGACCTCGCGGTTGAACCTCTTTCCCTTCGGGCCGAATCTCTTGAGGTTCTCAATAGAAATATCGGCATCATATCGCAGAGCCATCTCGGTAATATTTCTGACGACTTCACCTATCCTGTTTTTGACAAAGTTATGTTCGTTCCGTTTAGTCCTGCCAAGTGCCTTCTTAGCGTAGTCGCTTCCAGTGCCAGCATAACTTTGCAGAACAGACTTCCTCTCAAAGACCTTCTTCCTCTTAATCCAGATGTCCTTCCCGAAGTAATCCTGATGCAGAACCTTTCCTTTAGGGGTAACAACAGAAACAGCAAAGCATTTGCTATTCACATCAACTCCAAGAACATTCCTCTTCAAAGGCAGCTCAATTTCGTCTTTGGAAAGATATGCCACGATCTCAAGTCGAGAAGTCAATCCATAAGTCTTGCAGCTCCATCCAGAATTCAGAAGGTCGGAATATCGTTGAAAGTTTCTGTTCTTGACAATAGGGACAGAAATGGGATTTTTAGAAAACAAGGAAAACTTCACGAAAGGCATAGTCATATCAAAAGTCTTGCAGTTTCGAGGAACATTGAATTTAAGTGTAATCCCCTTAGACTTGCCCTTGCTTCTCCAGACGGAACGTTCAATATCGCATACAATCTGCGAATTAAAAGAGGTGCGTCTCTTGGTATCTGAATATACTTTCTTATGGAAATCCATGAACTTTAGACAAAAATCTCTTTCAGCCCATAGACGATTGAACTCTGAAGTAGCAATCAAAAGCGACTTTCGTAAGGTATCCTCTTTTGATTTTGTTGCACCTATCTGCAAAAGAATAGCTCGCTTCATACTACTAACCAAATGTATATGTTTGGAAAGATATATAATACATTCAAACTCGAATTCCTCCCACGATTAAAATCGTGGGTTTCCTTCGAGGCGAAACTATGAGGATACTTCAGGTCTACCCAGAGATAATGAAGGGTGACGCGATAAGCAGCATCGTGATGGCACTGCATCGGATCAACGAAGACGCAGGCCATTCCGACAGCATAATGGCGCATTCGTCCGAATTACAGGGCGTCATGCTGGCGGCCGGTGCGCCGCAGAGGTATTCGAAGTCGCAGTTGGCGAAAAAGTTCCTCGCATCGCCGCAGAAAAGGAGGCTGCTGCATGCGTATCTCGCGCAACGCAAGGCCGCGAAGGGGCAACCTTCCGCAGACCCTAAAGCCGCCTGTGCACAGGTAGACATGCGCATCTGGCACCTCGGCATAACCTACAGCCTCATGGAAGAAAACATCAGGCCGCATGATGTAGTGTTCTTCTACGGACTCAATTACCCATACCTATCGAGCAGTCCGGAAGCGATAATAGGCACTTACGGGACGTTGCTATGGCTTCGCGCCATGCAACCGTACATGATCGTAGAAAGCGAATCAGTCAGGCGCGAACTGCTGCGCTTAGGCTACAGCGGAAGCGAAATAACGATACTGCCATTGTTCCATCCCTACGCACTGCCGTATACGGAGCATCAAGCCGATAAGCCTCGCCTCCTCGCGTATGGCAGGTATGCGATGAACAAACGAATCCCAGAGATCGCGTCCAAGTGCAGCCAGGCGCACATCCAGTTCACGGCCTTCGGTGACAACTCGAAATACCACGAATTCGTAAAAGAATTCGAGCGAGCGTCAAGATACCGCAGTGACGGGATACGGCTGTACGGGAAGGCCGCTGACCGCGAGCCGTACTACAACGACGCGAACATCTACATCTGCAACAGCGAGAACGAGGGTTTCAACATGGGCGTGGTCGAGTCGATGGCCCATTCCCTGCCGATCCTGGTGCGCAGGGGGACCGCGGCCGAGGAACTGGTGAGGAACGGCGAGGACGGCTATCTGTTCAGCGACATAGACGAGATTTCGGAGCTTGCTGATGCGATCATGCGCGACTACAGCCGCTTCGGTCGCAATGCGTGGGAGCGCAGCCAGGAGTTCACGCTGGGAAAGTTCAAGGATAGGTACCTGTCGATACTAGACAGGTACAAAGAAGAGAGGGGCATCAAAGAGTGACGCGCATGCATCTTAGCATAATCGTCCCGACCCTCAACGAAAGGGACGCACCAAGGGCAATAAAGGCCCTCCGGCACAGATTCAAAGACGCAGAAATCCTGGTAATAGACAAGAGCAACGACGCATACCGCCGCGAACTGATAGATACTGGCGTGGGCGTCATCGCGCAGTGGTCAAAAGGGTATGAATCCGCACTGATGCAGGGATTCAGCCTGGCGAAGGGAGACATAATATCTACCATAGACCCCGACGGCACGTATAGCGTAGACGATTTCGCCCGCGTAGTGGGCGCAGTCGAAGCCGGCGAAGCCGATTTCTGCATCGGCAACCGTTTCGGCCATTTGCATCGCGGGGCGATGACCAAGTCAATCGCCTTCGGCAACAAGGCGCTTTCCTTGCTGTTCCGCCTGCTCTACAGGAAGGAGTTGCACGACTGCCTATCTGGATCGTTCGCCATGACGCGCGAAGCGTTCGAGAGCATAAGAGACCTTGATGTGTTCGATGCGGGCACGCTTTTCTTCGAGATAGAGCTGGCGCGTCGCGGCTATGCATTGGAGGAAATACCAATAAGCTATCGCCCGCGTATCGGCACCAAGCCGAAGATAAACGCCAAGCATATCCGCGGCGTGACCATGGCAAAACACACCATACGATTCGCAAGGGACTACGACCCGCTACTGATATTCGGCCTGTTGGGGTTGGCCATGGTCGCAGCCGGCGGAATCCTTGGCACGTCAGTGCTCGCGAGCTATATACATACCGGGACGCTAGACCAGGTCGGGAGGGCGCTCATCTCGCTCATGCTGATAATCCTGGGTGTCTTGGCTGCAGTCGGAGGCCTTATCCTGGACCTGCTACTGCAGATAGAGAAGGCGCTGATACGCCGGAAGAGCTAGTATTGCCAATTAAACTACAAAGCCAAAACATGCGAAAGCTATTTAAATACATACTTAGAATATGTACCGTGGTAACATGGCTGACTATCCAGATGAGGATGAGGAAGAGGACGACGAGGAGGATGATGACGAGGAAGACGACTACGAAGGCCGGACTGGTGTGTTAGGCAACAACTATGATTCTGACGGGTGGATTGACCGCAGCAGAGCTGAAGCAGGGTTAGATTGACCGTAGCAGAGCGGCCGAGTAATGCTAATTAGAAGAGCGATGTACATGGTCAACGAAAAGCGTAAGATAAACAGAAGAGCAGCCGCTAAGCTTCTCAGATCATATCAGATACGGTATTTGGCTGCGCCTTATGATACCACTGAAGAGGCACGAGGACGTATATTTGGCGCAGAGACGGCTCTCGAAGCCGCGGGCGTATTCACCAAGAAGGAAATACGCACCATAGAGGCCATATGATAAGTGATTGGCATGTCTAATGCAGAATGGTTCAGCGTGGATCGCGCGGGCCTGCGCCAGTTGCAGCTCGCAAAGCCGAAGCACTATGCGCTCAGAGAGCTCATCCAGAATGCGTGGGACGAGCAGGTCAAGACCGTAGTTTGCGACACGAGCTATAGTGATGGAGTTGCAGTCATTACCGTGAGCGACGATTCGCCCGCAGGATTCGTGGACCTGGCCGACGCATACACGTTGTTCAAGCACACGAATAAGCGCGCCAATCCGGAACAGCGCGGGCGATTCAACTTCGGCGAGAAGCAGGCATTTTCAATATGCGAGTGGGCAAGCATAACGACCACGAAAGGGCGCATAATATTCGAAGACGAGGGGCGCAGGATGTTGCCCGAACATACCGAACGCGGCAGTATCGTATCGATGCAGATCAAGATGTCAAGGCGCGAATACGATGCGATGCTGGATTCCGTGGCGGCATTCATCGTACCGGATAAGATACGCTTCGTGTTCAACGGCATTGAAATGATTGCGCCGTCGGCATTGCGCGCATTCGAAGCTGTCCTTCCAACCGAGATAGAGATAAATGGCCAGATCCGGCCCAGCACGCGCAAGACGGAAGTGCGCCTTTATCCGAGCCAAGACGCGCATGTATACGAGATGGGCCTGCCGATCCAGCATATAGAATGTCCGTATTCGATAAACGTGATGCAGAAGGTACCTCTGAATGCGGATCGCGAGTTGGTCAGCTTGTCCTTCCTCAAGGGACTTTATGCAGAGGTCCTGAACCAGGTATACGCAGATTTGACGCCAGAAAATGCCAGCGATACATGGGTGCGCCTGGCATTCGCAGACAAGCGGATGCAACCCGAGGCGTTACGGACCGTCATTATACAAAGATTCGGCGAGAAGGCTCTCGTAGCGGATACCTTCGATCCGAACAGCGTCGACAAGGCGATCGAAGAGGGTTTCAGGGTAATCTACGGCAGCGAGATGAACGGCGTGGAATGGTCGCAGGTAAAGAAATACGGGCTGCTCAAATCGACCAGCGCGATGTTTCCATCCGAATTCGCCGGTTCCAATCCTGTGACTCCTGACGCCAAGATGCTTGCGGTGGCCAAATATGCGCAACGGACGGCGCGCCGGGTGCTGGGCATAGAACTGGACACGAAGTTCATGATCGCGCCAACCGCGACCCTGTTGGCCAGCTTTTCAACCATCCCGCCAACGGAAAGAGACAAGGAGAAGTATGTGCTCACATTCTATGTGGATAAACTTCCAGCGGGTTTCTTCGACAAACCGGTCAGCGCGGATACGACCGCGATAATCATACACGAGTTGGGCCATTACGGCGGCAACCACACCGAAGCAGGCTATCATGAGACCATGACCAATATCGGGTCTGCATTGGTCATGCTCGCATTGCAAGAGCCGAGCTTTTTTGAGTTCGATGAGTGAGATCATGGAGACGAAAACAATAACCGAATCGCAGAAGAGGCTGATGCATGAGGCATTCGCCCAAGGTTTCAAGACCGCGCAGATGGGGCAGGACTTGGAAGCAGGTTTCAAGTCGGTATGGGATAAGCTTCTTGAGACGACATTCTCAAAGCCGGAGTGGAAGCCGTATACGGAATCGGCGAGGAACAGCTATCATTTCTGCTTTGGGGCCGGTTTTGCCGCAGGTTTCTTCAGTGGCACTGTAGAAACCGAGGGACAGGCGTTTGCAGGCTGGTTCAAAGTGAATTTCGGGCGCGGGTAGAAAAGATGCCTTTTATAATATATAATTCCAAGCGCTACCCGCTCTGCCGGCCGCTCCGGGATGACATAGCCAATGCCATCATCGATAACCTGCGCGCGCCTGCCTCGCGACAGCTTGAGATCG
>JAKAXF010000116.1 GCA_021816645.1 Microcaldota archaeon
TCATAAACCTGATGGAAGCGCACGATCCTTACATAGGGAAAAAAGGCCTCGACCTGACGTGGTCTACATCGTTTATGAGGAAGAAGATCAATCCCGAGCTATTGGAGCTATGGAAGCGGAAGTACTCCCGGGCTTCGAGGATGGCCTACGACTACGCGCTCAGAATATCGAAACACCTGCTCGACAACTACGGAGATCAGACCATAATCATAACAAGCGATCACGGACAGGCATTCAACGAACAGGGATTCATAGGTCACGGCACGATGCTCTACGATTCAATAGTGCGAATACCTATGGCCGTTATAGGAGCGGAAGAGGGCGGCAGAAAGTATAACAACGGTTACGCCAGCCTGGTCAATGTTAAAAGATTTTTGCTTTCCTCAATAAAGGGCCATACAGACCTTTCGCTACTTTACAGCAATGGCGTGTATTCGGAAAGTTTTGGTATACCCGCCAACATAAGAGCCGTAGACGGTATAGACATGAGGAAGATCAACAGGTACGACAGGCATGCGATACGGCGTTTCGGCAGAACGGAGTGAAGAGATGACCATAAGCCTAGGCCAGAGTTTCCAATTCTATCTGCAGCCGGTCCCGCCGTTCGACTTCGAGCTAACGGTAAAGAAGCCAGTTGGTTGGAACCTGTTCAACGCAGGAGAGATACTCGAAGGAAAGACCTTTTGGACGGCCACGAGGCTGAAGGGCATCATGGCAGGGATAAGGATGGAATCCCTTGGTACCATAGACGACCCGCGCGTTCGCGTTTCCGTTTTCACAAAATCAAAAGTCGCGGCTGCCGATAGGAAATGGATGGTGAAACATCTCAAGACGATGATAGGAGTCGACCAAGACCTCGAGAGCTTTTATGCAATGGCGAAGAAGGACGACATATTGAAGATTACGGTAAAGGACCTGTATGGAATGCACGACACACAGACGAGCTACCTCTACAATTCCGTTGTGCTCAGCATATGCCTGCAGATGGCACGATTGGACAGGAGCAACAAGATGATCGAGAGTATAAACGAACACTATGGGGATCCGGTCGCGTTCGACGGAAAAATGATAAGGGTAGAGCCGTCGGCGGAGAGGATCGCAGGTCTGAAAGCGGGGGCGTTCGCAAAGGAGTGCAATCTGGGATACAGGGCGAAATATCTCATACGATCGGCGCAGATGATAGTCAAGGGTTTTCCAACTTCCGAGCAGATACTCTCTATGTCGCTACAGGAAGCAAAGAGCGCTCTGATGGAACTGCCCGGGGTTGGAGACTACGCGGCCGACATAATCAACCCCCACGGAGGTTTTCCGATAGACGCGTGGTCGGTAGACGTTTTCGGCCTTCTCTTCTTTGGAAAGGAGCCCAAGAATGCGAGGGCGATGATAGAGAAAGTCAAGAGGGAAGGACTCAAGAGATGGGGGAATTGGGCGTGGATGGGTTTCTTCTACGTAGCGCAGGACCTGGAGAACCTTTCGAAGAGCTTAGGTGTACGGCTTAGGCGGTTCTGATGTGAACACAATTTAAATTGTGGCATAGCAAAAATGCGTGAGTTCATGAAATTAGGACTTTTCAAAAAGAAGAAGATGATAAGCATACCAGCGGTCAACCTCAAGTTCAGGGGAGAGATTCACACCGTAGAGGGGGTTAGCGCAGAGGGCAAGATATTCAGCATGGTCGTCCCATTCACGAACAGGCCATACGCAAACTCGCTCACCGAAGCAGAGATAATAAAACCGAGCGACTTCGAGCCGATAGTAATCAACGGAATCCAGGCCTCGCAGCCCTTCAGGGTCCTTGCGATAGAGCCCTCGATTCCAAGAAGGATAACTAGCGAGGAGAGAGTCGAGTTCAAGATAAGCGTAGAGGGCCCTAACTACAATTATTCCGGACCGTTGACTCTAGAGTTCCAGGAGGAGAACAGGGAGTTCGTTCATGTAGAAATAACAAAGGTGATAGTAAACAGCTACGGAAGGAGCGTAGAGGCTGAATCCGCGCTCAACATGCTGAACGTTCCGAAGAATCATATATTCCAGCAGAATCTGCAGCTTATGAAGATACTGAACTACGGATCCAAGGTAGTAAAAATAAACGTTGACCAACCCTTCGAGTTTGAAGGATCGAACCCAAAGCTCCCTTTTGTAATAAACGATGCCGGCAGCTTCGTGCTCTCCATATACATAAAGGCACCAGAATCAAACTTCTCCGGTCCACTCGTTGTAAGCCTGTCTTAGCGAAGCTCAGCGCCTATTTCCTCCTGTACAGCTTCTTTTCTATCTCCAAAAGCAGGTCGAGAATGAGCCCCGCGATTATTGAGAGGAATCCAAACGTGAATAGCATGAAAGCTATCAAAGCCCTTCCGACACCTAGAAGATTACCAGTCTGCAGCAGGTACGATAGTAGTATTCCAGTTATCACA
Organism: Microcaldota archaeon; assembly: GCA_021816645.1. Next base: position 2,418 of record JAKAXF010000116.1, read on the forward strand.
AGCCCACCTATTATGAGTACTATTCCGATTGTACCGAACAGCAGCAGCGGGTTGTAGTCCCTGGTATATCTTATCGCGTTGTAAGCTATGGTGAGGCCATATATCGGCTTCACTCTGGATATCTTTGACTCCGTGCCCTGCCTGGCTCTGTAGCTTATTGGTATGTCCTTTATCCTGAAACCGCGCCTCAGCAGCTCTATCTCAAAGAAGAGGCAACCGGCGCGATACGGTGGCACATACTTTATCTCTTCGTATGCTTCTCTTGTCATGACCACATCTCCGCTCATAACGTCGTGCATCTTCTGCCTGTACAGCAGGTTGAAAAGCTTGGTCAGGAAAGCGTTGCCAAACCTTATGTGGCCCGGCATCGCATCCTTTGACATGTTGCCGTACCTGTTGCCCGTAACCAAGCCGTACCCCTGGCT
>JAKAXF010000117.1 GCA_021816645.1 Microcaldota archaeon
TCTATCGACGCTAACAAATCCGACCGTTCTTCTCCTGTCATATCCGGGATGATGGTTGCCAGAGGATGCAATTTAATACGATCTAAGAGAACCCGCTCCATATTTCTTCCCCTCTTGAGAGAAGAAGGCGGGAGAAAACCCCCCGCCTTTCCTTCTGCCCGTTAACTAGAACGTAGCACTCTCTTTTTTGTCACCCTTCCGACTAGCCTTCCCACTCTTCCCGCTGTCAGGATCAGCCACAACAATGCGGAACGTCCGCCACTGATTCCGCACCGATGTTTGTTTCACCACTACCGGCAACGGTTCCGTCCATGTCGCCGGATGCCCAATCCCCGGCATCGCGAAGATTGCTAACAGAGATTGGACAATCCCATCGCTCACACCTTGATACGTTTCGCCATCATCATCAACCAATACCACACGATCAGCCGGAACGTAAGTCACTTCGCCAGATTCCTCGTCCACGTTCCGCACCCGCACACGATGCGCGAACACGTGCCGTAAAGCAATCTCCTGTCCGATCACGTCCGAAATGCGATAATCCCCTGCGCTCATGAAATGGGTCATTTGCGCAGCGTACTTCAACACCGCTTGACGATCCGTAGCATCGGGTTCAGGCAAGCTACAAAAGTAGCTAGTGAAATCGCCCGCCGCGGCCTGTGCCAATTGCTCAACACCTGTTCGCTTCGCCGGCGCAACCAAAAGCACTTCAGGCTGTGTGCTCTCCATCATTCTTCGCTTCCTCCTTAACGTATCGAGAAATGACTTCTGTCAGTAACTCCGCACTCTTCCGACCTTTCCTCATACAGAGTACGCGCCACTGTGCCCATAGTTCCGGTTCAATCCGAGCAGCGAGTCTTACCGATGTTGTTGACGGATCATGCAGTGACCGTCTGCTCATTCTTCACCTCTTTCGCAATCTCTTGAATAACCTCACGCGCAATGCCCACGCGGTCAGCCCAAGCATCCTTCCTCCGGAGAATCTTCCTCAGCGTATCATCAACCGAGTTAGGATGGCTCAGGATAATCTCATGCACTGCATGTTGCTGACCGCGACGGTGTGCTCGCGCCGTCCCTTGTTCAAGGGTATCAGGCGTGAGCGGCAAGTCCGTCCAAATCACCACGTCCGCCACTTGAAGATTCAAGCCGAACGCGCCGGATTCTGCCGACATACACAGCACATGAGGCCGGTCGCTGTTAAACTCATTGATCACCCCCTCTCGCTGTTTATCCGAAAGCCCTCCATGATAGGCTAAAGCATCTGGTAATAGATCCTGCAGTTTGCGGACATACTGCGCGAATTGAGAGAAGACAATGACTTTTGGCGAATCCTCCCTATGGGATTCCCACCACTCTTGAAGATAGATCGACTTCGCAGAATGGCCACTCACTGGAATTAAACCAGGGTCCACAGCGCATTGACGCAATCGCGTTAACTGCGCTAATGCATTGGTCAAGACATGAGGTTCTATTGAGCCGTCCGGATTCGCCAATGCTACTAATCCCCGCTCAATCGTCGCGTATTCTTTCGCCTGTGTCGGAATCATTTCTAGTGCCAGAACTTCCCGTGTTAAGGGAGGCAAGTTCAACAGTTCTTTCGTCCGCCGAAGCATGATTCGGTTCAACTTGGTTTGGATCTGTGCTTCCCTCCCCGGCAAGAAACCCCGAATGTCCTTCCCTCCCCAAGGGTTCTCTTTAACAACAAACGTTTCTTCAATCCAACGCCAATATGACCGTCGAAGATTCGCTTCTAAAGATAACTTCTCGAATCGAAGCAGTTCCGGGATACACCCCGCCGCCATGACGAACAAATCTTTCGGATGATTCCTGACTGGCGTTCCTGTGAGGAAATAAACACATTGGGCCCGAATCACTCGCTGCATAACCGCAATGGTTCTTTCCGTCGTTGGGTTTTTTATCCGCACCGACTCGTCTACGATAACCGCTTGCCAATCTCCATCAAGATGTTTCACCTTCTCATAATTAACCACAGTCCATGACGCGAGCGAACGATCATCCCACTCGGCAATATGCTGTTTCCACTGATAGATTAACGACTTCGGACATATCACCAAAATACGGGAATAGCCTAACTCCTTCACGGCGACGATAGATTCAATAGTCTTGCCTAACCCCATTTGATCCGCGTTAATGGCTCGCCGGTGATCTTTTAACCAATCAATTCCGACGCGCTGATAAGGTTCCAGCATCTTTAACCTCCCATGACATCCGACGATGTCTCAACCATCGCGTGCGTTGTCCGAAGCAGTCCCGCTTGCTCTAAAAGATACTGTCCTCGCGCTCCTTCGTCTAATTCCCGCAAGAGACATGCCGGCGTTACCGGAAACATGGTGGCCGGCGCTCCATTCGATGGCTGAATGATAATGTAAATACTCGCCAATTCATCCCGACAAAGGCAACACCGATAATCCCGACCTTCAAGCTCCATGACTTGCACGATCCGCTTCATTTGCCATGCACCTTCCAATAAGCTCGAAGGGATCTTATGACAGAATCACGCCGGTCAACTGACACAGGTTCTTGAAAGAACTCTTCCGCGAACTCTAACGAGACATCCTTCGGCATCCGATGCCGAAGACCACTCCCGGGTTCCTGAACCATAATCACGAACGGATGAACAAACCTGGGATGGACATATTTTCGGTAGCGAGCACCCCCGAGCGTTTCAATTTCGCTCAGCAGAGTAATTTCGGAACGGTCACTATTGAATTGCATCATTGCCCGTTCCTGATAATCTTCCATCAGCTGAGACCTCCGTTTCTTGCTAGAGATTCAAATACTCTACCACGAACAGTTTCGAGAACTCTTGAGCTAACATCA
>JAKAXF010000118.1 GCA_021816645.1 Microcaldota archaeon
GGGTATCCTTACATTTTACAGATTGAATTACGTTCATTTTTTGAGTTGGAAACGGTTCAAGGGTCAGCTTTCCGGTTCTAAAATCAAACTCCCCGATCCTCCCTGCTTCTACGCCCGTGATAAATCTTAGCTTTAAGGTCAAGAGTTTATTTTCTCCTAAAAGTCCGTGACGAATTTCACCATCCTCAACTTCTATCATCTCATTATTATAAACTGCAATAATCTCTCTTTCTTTAGAAGGTAGTGATAATTCTTTCCTCCTTTTTTCTGCTTCAATTTTTAATGCGATTGACTTTTTCGATTCTTCGCTTATGGTTGTCAGATCAGCCACTTTCCCTACTTCAGCAAGCCTTTTTTGCGGATTGTTTGATATTCTATCTATGGAAATTCTACTCTCCTTACCCTCTCCGTCATAATACTTAATAATTGGGTCTCCTGTGTGTTTATCAAAACCCGCTATCGTACCAAAGTTAAACGTCTCTTTCTCAGTAAACTTTTCCCCAACGACTTCGTGTCCGTTTACAATCTTCCTACTAAGTGATTCGCCACGACTAATGTCTCCAAATACTACATAATCTCCCTTCATAGCGTTATGGTCCAATATATCCTGCCGTGTTGCAATAACCGGGTAGCTCCTATTCCGTGTTAACTGCGTCATCACATCACCACTCCTATTAGATTATTATTTCTGAGATATTTAAAACTATCTTTTAGCGATATCGAGACAAAAGTCAACTATGGCCTGTCCTGAATAATTAGGAAACCTCGAGCCTCTTTACCTCGATGTTGTTTATCCTGCTGACGTCGCTCAGTAGCGAGATGGCCTCCGCCTGGAATTTCTTGTCCATTATCGCCTTCACGCCGTCTTCAAGGCTGCCGTTAGAGAAATACTTGAGCGCGAACTGGTTCAGCTGCTTCCTCATCGCCTTTATCTTGGCGCTCGCCGTCCTCATCGAGGTAACGGCCAGCAGCTTCACCACCATCTTCGAATTGTCGGTAGTGGTAGCTACGACTCTGAGTCCGAACACGCTTCTGAACTTCTTAGCAAGTGACTTGGTGTAGCTGTAGGGCAGTTCCATCCTTTCAAGCTTTGTGTTCGCGGTGCTGCCCTTCACCTCTACAATCTTGAATATTATATTCGTGTATGCGTGCTCAGGCCTGCCTGTGAATATGCTCAGCGTAGCCTTGACGTTTCTGCCCACGACCGCCTTCTCGTCGTTCGCTGGTATCTCGCCAAACGCCCTGTTTTCGAAGATCTTCGGCGCGTATACCGTAAACCACTTCTTGCCCTTCCACTTCTCTATGCCTTTTTGTGTCGCCATGTTCACGCCTTGCTCTTTATGAGCAGCTCGGCCTCCCTAGGATCATACTTCCAGTTCCCGGGCAGCACCTCCTCGGTCTTGTAGTAGCTGCTCAGCCTGAATATCTTGGATTCTACCCTCTGCAGCCTCGTCCTGCTATAAACGTCGTGCTTGTTCCTGTCAAGGTGCTTGTGCAGCACTACGGCCCTCTTCATAAGGTCGAGAAGGTCTTCCGGTATGTCACTCGCGAGCTTCTTCTCCTTGAGTACAGCTCCGAGCCTTCTTCCCATCGCTGCCTTGATATACTTCACACCATGCTCCTTCTTCAGCTTCTCCCCTATCATGGCCGGGCTGATGCCCTGCTTTGCGTAACCTTCTATTATCCCTTCTATCCTTTTTACATCCGAATCCGGAAGCCTGATCTCGCCGAGCGTGTCGGCCGGTGGCTTCCTGGACTTGGATTTGCCATGCGTTTTAGTATGCAACTTTGCCATTAAATCCCTCTAATTAAATAAAAGTACAACTAAAGGCTTCACATTGATATAGAGACAGAAAAGCTCTCGCCCTTCTTGACCTCTACGTTCTTCGCCTTGCAGATTCCTTCTATCTCTCCCTTGGAGAGGAGAGACACTTTATAGTATGCTTCAGGAACATTTATATTTATTGTTGATATCTCGGCGTTCAGCGCCATGTGCGCCTCGGACTTCCTCTTCCTGACCTCTCCTATCACGTTGTTGACAAAAGCGCCTATGTCCTCGTAGTCTATCTTCACGAAGCCCTCCTCGAACAGGAGGCCGTTTATCACATAATCACTCGTTTCTATCTCCTCAACGTACTGCGGAGCTCTGTCCTCAAATATGCTGCTCTTGCTGAACCACGAATTTATTTCCTCTGATACATACGGTATTATCGGCGCAAACAGCCCAAGCGACTCTACTACTACCTTCCTGAGAGTATAAGCCGCGGCCTTCTTGCTGCCCGCCATCTTCTTGTCTTCCGAATATATCCTGTACTTCACGTCTTCTATGTAGTAGTCGGCGAATTCGTGCCAGTAGAAATTCAGCATCTTGTTGGCCGCTTCGTTAAGGTTGAACGAGTCGTAGGCTGCCCTCACATCCTTTATGGTCTGGTTCAGCCTGTGGAGAATCCATACGTCAAAGAGGCCCATGTGCTTCTTTGGTTCTTCTTCCGGGACGTCTGCCCTGTCTATGGCGCCCTTGGTAAACATCGCGGTGTTGTACAGCTTGTTTAGGAACCCTCTGGCGTAGTCGAGGTCCTTGTACGAGAACTGCCTGTCCTTGCCTATGCCGCCGCCCAACGCCACCCACAGCCTTACCGCATCGATTGGGTACTTTTCTGTAAGCTCATCAACCCCGATGCCGTTGCCCTCGCTCTTGTGCATCTCCTTCCCGTCAGTTCCCAGTATCATGCCGTGCAGTATCAGGTTCTCGAACGGCTTGTTGCCAGTTAGCGCCCACACCCTGTAGGTAGTGTAGAACAGCCAGGTCCTTATTATGTCGCTGCCCTGTATCCTA
>JAKAXF010000119.1 GCA_021816645.1 Microcaldota archaeon
ACACGTCGAGTATATACACATCCATGTGCGGATCGCACTCTCCGTATAAGTCCCTGTCCTCGTTGTGGTGATAATGCTCGCAAGGAAAGAATGCCGCTGTGATACACACGGAAAAGTCGCTCTTTGGACTGCTGCCCGTTGCAGTGTCCCATGACTGGTAGATCGTTGCCCCTTGTGCCAAGCACTCCTGTAGACTCGGTGCTTCATCCACATAGCGGAAATCGGAATCCAAGAACACGCCGCTTTCACGGTTGCCGGGGTTACATTGATAGGTGGCTTCAAACGTCGCCGGATCGCCCTTTTTCACAGCCATGAACTCTTTGCGCTTCTGCGGCATTGCAGGCCAGAAAAAACCTTGCCCCTTGGGATCAAGCCCGTAGGGGACTTTGTAGTGGAGCATCCCCTCTTTATCTTCCGAGTCCGGCTTGAACTCTTCACTGAAGATGTTCACGACATCGGGAGCCATAACAACGTCCCAGTAGAGTTGCTTTGCCCCCTTACGCTCTACGGGTAGCTTCATCGTCACCCATTCGCCAGAACGCTCCAACCGCCCGTACAAGTCATCCTCGCGCCAGCGACGGCCTGCTAACACGAACTTACAGCCGGAAGGTTTTGCACGACCTAAAATCGTGCTGTAATACACCTTAGTTACTGAGTCGCACTGCTTGGAGGTTGAAGTGTTTTCCTCATTATGAACGTCGTCGATAGAGATAACATCCGCATGTTTTCCAACTAATGAACTGCTTCCAATACCGCAGGCAAACCACGATGGGTCCGGCGTTCCTTTGGAGCGTTCCTGTAGGTAAATACCGTTGCCAACAGACCACCCAGCCTTCTTGTCTGGATGCACATTTGGGAAGAAGTCCTTGAATGCCGCCGAATACTCGATGATCTCCATGCCGGACTGCTGGAAGCCCTGCACCAGGTTCTCTGCGGCACTGATTCCGAGAATAGACAATTTGGGGTTTCGGCCAAGGGCGAATGTAGGGTAAACGCATGATATTATTTGACTGTTGTGCGTGACAATATGATCTCCAGCAACGAATAGACCGTCTGGATGAGTGACTTGAATGCAAACTGATTCTTGATCCCGTTGGCGCTCCATTCCTATAAGTTCAACAAGTCCAAAGTCGCCATAGGCAGGAATAAATATTGGGCGTTCGTCGGGGTCTTCATCAAAGTATAAGAAGTCCGCAGAGACAACCTGCCAGGTAATTCCGTCTCTCGTTACCTTCCACAAGTGCGGCCCATTACATACTATCGAATCGTGCTCGCTGAAGTGCATCAAGTAGGAAGGCATCTTTGGCTGTGGCGCTACGGCTATGACGGTTGTTGAGGATACGGCATCAGGACACATGACGCGATCTCCGACACGTATGTCCTCAATAGGCTTTGTGCTCCCGTCGCTCATGAACACCGGCGTCCCGTAAGCAAGCCCTTTCCCAGAACCCGGCCCGATTTCCACCTGCACCTTGTCCACTCGTGGGTCCATAAGGGCTTTGACTACAGGGAAGAAGTGCGCGGGGAAGTCCCATTCTGGGAACACGGACAGGTAGAAGTTGATGAACGCGGCGGTTTCGTACTTGACGCGCTCGGTGATGGTTAGTTCGGTGGTGTTTGACATGGTTTGCTCCAATAGGTGTTTGAAACAGTATATCATGGTTTCTCAGTGTTGACGCAGTGTTGTGTGTCTGGTAGAATGGTGGCAACAAGACAAGACACACGGAGACGAACCAATGACTGACATCCAATACTACCCGTCCATCGAGCAATTCAGGAACGTAATCAAATCGGTAAGAGACTATTGCCGAAAGAACGAGACTCCGTTGCCAGAGTTGACGTTCAACGGCACCGTGAAGTTGCATGGAACCAATGCAGGAATCGTGCTACAGAACGGTGAATACACCTATCTGTCTCATAAGCGTGTCATTTGCGTAGGAGATGATAACTACGGCTTCTCCGCATGGATGCAGGATCGTGTAGCCCTCCTGCCCATTGAAGAAGGCTGTACCTTGTACGGAGAGTTCTGTGGTCAAGGTATTCAGAAAGGAGTGGCTATTTCTGAGCTTCCAAAGATGTTCGTTGCGTTTGGGTACAAAGACGCTGAAGGAAATTGGAAAAATATTCACGGATTCAGTCCAGAAGCAAACAGCATGAATATGTGGAGCATCAATCAATTCCCAAAGTACGGTATTCACATTGATTTCTCCAACCCAGAAGCGTCTATTGAGAAGTTGACGCAGATCACCGAAGAGGTTGAGCGCGAATGTCCGGTCGGCAAATATTTCGGTGTTTCTGGTGTAGGAGAAGGTGTCGTGTGGACGTGTATGTCCATTCCTAAATTAAGATTTAAGGTCAAAGGCGAAAAGCATTCTTCCAGTAAAGTGAAGGTGCTCGCCTCAGTGGACATTGAACGTATCAATTCGTTAAAGGCGCTTGTGGATTCCGTGCTTTCAGAAAATCGTATGCAGCAAATGTACGATGAGATGACGGCTGAATACGGGGAATTTGGCAATGAAAAGCTAGGTGAGTTCTTGAAGCGATGTATTTCAGACTGCATCAAGGAAGAATCAGACACAATTTCCGCAAGCGGGTTTGAGATAAAAGACTTTACCAAGAAAGCTCCTGACGTGGCGAAAGCATGGTTTTTCAAAGAAGGAGCAATCTAATGACCACCCAAGACAAAATCCTGAAGTACCTCGCGGAATCGCCGCATACCAGTTCGGAGATCGCCGTTCGTTTGGGATACTCCCATGTGTTTGAGTACAGCGATATTATGGAGTCACTTCGTATCTTGGAACTCGCCAAGCGGGTGAAGTATTGTGCTGATA
>JAKAXF010000120.1:0-447 GCA_021816645.1 Microcaldota archaeon
AGGAGATAAGCGAGATATACGAGGGCAGCGTGATGGGGTTCCTGCCAGAGGACGAGATAGTACCGAAGAGCATAGCAGCGCACATACCCGCCGTTGTTCTGGACAGGAAGACGTTGTTCAGCAAGGCGTTGCGCGAGGTGTCCGACAGGTACTCGGTCAATTCGGCCGAGTTAGATACCGAAAAGATTGCGAAGGAGGGATGGCTCCATAGAGTCAGACGAAGGTTCAGGGGAACGCGCTGAACCTGTTTAAACTTTAATCAGGATGTGTCTTCAATGAATAACAGCATACTGGCACTATTGGCTCTGTCTGTAGCAGCAATGGGTTTTGCATATGCGAGCTCTGGCGCATCGAACATCATCTTTTCTGGCGCTGCCAATACGCAAACAAACAACAGCACGGTTAGCGCAATAATAACGTATTTCACCGAGAACGGCCAGATCGGAA
>JAKAXF010000120.1:457-2827 GCA_021816645.1 Microcaldota archaeon
AATATCACAAACGGTGCAGCAACACCAAACAGTGTGTCGTTTAGCACTTTGCCAGGAAACTATCCATTTGACATACAAAACGTGAAGCTCGGGAACGTGTCATACTTCCCAGAACCTTCTAACGGATATGTAATAGCTGGCAACACCATGCAGCTCTATTTTTCGCAGAGCGCGGTATCGAACGTTTCTACTTCAGTTTATACCACTTCTACTTCAACATCGGTCACCTCTTCTTCCTCCACCACAACGATAGCCTTCCAATCAGTGAACACGACGTTCTCAGAAAACGGCCTGCCGGCTGGTGCAACATGGTCTGTAACATACAATGGGGTGCAGGGTAACGCGCTGTCCCAAAATCAGATAGTGTTCAGCACAGTTACGGGAAACTACTCTTTTAGCATACCAAGTATCACTTTCGCTAACTCGATTTACACGCCGAACCAGAGCAACGGCAGTGTGATTGCAGGTAGCGCATTTGAGGTATACTTCTCAAACATTTCTGAATCCTCAGCGAATACAACCACTATGCCGCAATACACGAGTTATATAGTAAAGAATATTACCAACCCTAACGCGAACAATTTTGTAAAAGTTAGCGGGCAGACCAAAGTGCACCTTAACATAAAGGGACTGCCTATCAGCAATATCGCAATAAGATTAAGGCAGGGGATTCAGGGGTTCAATATAAGTTTTACAAGCCAGAGTTCTCCGCCACAGGGTGTGAATCCTTTGATCAACGCGCAGAAGTATTTCGTAATAAATGAAAGTATGCATGGATCTAGTACTCCGGTAGATACGTACGTAGAAAACGTTACGTACAATTTCTCTATACCTATTGATCATGTGCTACAATTTGGCCTGGGCGCAGGGAACGTGCGCATGTTCAAGTACGAGAACGGCGCGTGGGCCATGCTTCCAACTATTTACACAGGCTTGAATAGCACAGAGTACTTTTATTCGGCCGTCTCGAATTCCCTTTCTACTTACGCAATAGGATTCTCTACAAGCGGTACTACTGGAGCTACAGGCACTACGTCACTAGCCTTGACCTCAGGTTTTCCGACTTATTTCTACGCCGCGGGCATATGGTCGTCAAATAGTAAGCTCCCCGGTTTCTCGGTTAGTTGGACAAATGACAGCAACAGCTCCAGAGGGATAACCAACCACCATGGCAAAAATTCTGTCGATTATCTCAACGCTTCAGCGGTAGGGCATGCAACATCTGAACCAGGTACTGTTACCATCGCTTCAGGAGCAACGAACTATACGGCGATAGCAGGGATAGGGGCCAATGTGATATACGGCAACGGTGCCGAGTTCGTTTCAAACGCCTTGGCTGCTACAGATACGTTGAGCTTCAGCGTCGCTTCGAGCAACAGCTTCGTTATAATAGGCTTCGGGTCAGGCTCTAGCTTGTTCTCATCAGCACCAACTACCACTGCAAGTGGATGCGTAGTCGACCAGAGCCCTTCACTAACCCTAGTTGAAGCGGCGATAATGACATGCAATTCCGTTGCGGCGAACAGCTATACCGCAACCCTGACTGCAAGCAGCACGTCTCCACTATCCATAGCCGCGTACGTCTTTCCCCCGTATACAGTAACACTTAATGACAATCCTTCTACCGGTAGCATAAGCCTTGGTGGCACTACTTATACTAACGGGCAGGCGGCTCAGGCGATTGGGACTACTACACTGAACGCGATTGTGCCAGCTGGTGATACTTTCAGTAGTTGGAGCGCAAGCAACTCTAACGCCAGTATAGCTTCTACCAGTTCGGCCAACACTTTTGTAACTATAGAGGGTAATACTGCAATAACTGCCACTTTCTCTGTGCCGTTGCCAACTTGCACTCCTGGCACTCCATCCACCGTGCCCGCCGGAATTACGAACTACAGCGAACTCTGCATACAGAACGGGCAACCTTCGGCAACCGGAGCAAACTTCCAACAGGAAGTAAGCTTATATGAGAGCAACGCAACTTATGGTTCATACATAGCTTATAACGGTATCCTTGCAAACTTTGAGTATTTCTATTCCAATGGTACCATAGCGCCTGCGTGGATAGAAAAGAATAGCTCCGGATCCATAACAACATGGGTGAAGCTCTCTCCTTCGGTCCCTGCTTCAAGCGCTTTCAATGGATTGTATATCGGCTTTGCCCCGAAGGCAACAAACCTCCTATCGAGTTCGGGAACCAGTGGAATAGGGGAAGCGCCAAACATTACTAGCAGCTCTTATGCCCTTTATGATGACGGAAGAAAGGTATTTCCCTTCTACGACAACTTCGCAGGAACTACGCTTAACAGTACCCTGTGGACTGCGAGCAGCTCAAACTATACAGTCAGCAACGGACTCCTCATGGAGGCA
>JAKAXF010000121.1 GCA_021816645.1 Microcaldota archaeon
TTTTACAAAATATTTAAAAAGCTTTCTGAGAGTTTCCGCTGTACGGTAACGCTCAATCTAAAGGTAAAAAGTGAATTGCATGGCAAAAAAGATGCAAAAATCGCACAAAAAGCAGAAGGCGGTCCCGAAGCCGAAGGCCAAAAAGCCCGTGCAGCAGGCGCCGCATCAGAGGATAGAGGTATCTGGCAGGAAGATAAACATAAACGTTGACGAGCCTACTCATTCCGTATCCAACGTAAAGGATCAGTCTGGCGATACTGCGCAGTATCAATCAGGGAACGGCACCGCGCAGGTGGTGCAGCATCGCGAGGCGACGCAGTCGCAACAGCTGAGGTGCCCTAGCTGCGGCAGCACAGACATAATAGTTGACCACGAGAGGGGAGAGCGCGTTTGCAACAACTGCGGACTTATAATAGAGGAGAACATAGCTGACCTGGGGCCGGAATGGAGGGCTTTCGACGCCGAGCAGAAGGCCAGCAGGGCCAGGACTGGGGCGCCCATGAAGTACGCCAGGGCCAACAAGGGCCTTGTTACAGAAATAGACCTTTACAACAAGGACATAAGGGGCGTCAGAATACCGTCAAAGAGGCAGGCGCAGCTCTACAGGATGAAGAAATGGCACAAGCGTTCGAGCATAGCCAATTCAAACGAGAGGAACTACCTGATAGCGTTCCCAGAGCTTATAAGAGTGGCTAGCTACCTGAATCTTCCTGACAACATAAGGGAGAACGCCGCGCTTCTTTACAGGAAATGCGTAAAGAGCAACCTGATAAGGGGCAGGCCGATAGAGACTGTTGTCCAGGCAGTAATATACGCCGCGTGCAGGAAAGCCGGCATGCCGAGGACCCTGGACGAGATCGCAACTATATCCGGGCTGCCAAAGAAGGAGATAGGCAGGGCTTACAGGGCGATATCACATGAGCTGGGCCTGAAGATACCACTCACCGATCCCATAAGCTACGTCCCTAGATACGTCAACGCGCTCAAACTGAGCGGCGAGGCGCAGGAGAAATCCGTACAGCTTCTTAAGGATGCTATGAGGAAGGGTCTCGTATCAGGCAGGAGCCCGACAGGAGTGAGCGCGGCAGCGGTTTACATAGCCGGTGCGCTCGCCGGGGAGCGCAGGACGCAGAAGGAAGTGGCAGAGGTGGCAGGAGTCACCGAAGTCACAATAAGGAACAGGTACAGGGAGCTCAAGGAACAGCTGAACATAGATGTGAATCTCTGATCCCGGTTCCTTTTTTTCTTCTATTGTTGTTTCTTTTTTACTTTTTTAACCAGTTGTGTCGCTGCTTTGTTGCAGTGCTGAACGTTTTCTGTTTGGTTAGACAGTTGGCGTAATTGTAAAACTTGTAGAAAAAGTATAAATTGTAGTAAGCCCCATTTAAAAATTGATTCTGACCATTGGGGAGTGAAGTTTGGGCGATTGGGTATTGGACCGCGTGGTCATGACTCTGACAAAGATAAAGCAAGAAGGGCCTTGGGTAGGTCTGAATGGTGGGTATATGGAAGTGGAAACGAGAATGGAAAACGGTATTGTAGGGCAGGTAGGTGAGGAGAAGGTGGAAGCTGTTGACGACCAGCTGATGAATCATAGGTTCGGTGTTGAGGAAGGCGAAGTGTACCACGTGGCCGTCAGGGCAAAGGACGCCAGGGGCGCCGGGATAGGCAAGGTCGGTAATTTCGTGATATTTATAAGGAACGCAAAGACAAGGATAGGCAACATATACAAGGTAAAGGTCACAAAGGTGTACAGGACATTCGCATACGCCGAGCTGGCCGAGGGAGGCAAGCAGTTCATAGGCAACGGCAGCCTGTTGGAGCTGTAGCGCCCTGACCAATATGATAAAGCTTTTAAGTTTTACCCAATCAATATACAACCAATTGTGGGGCTTTATTTTAGCGTTTGTTTCGTTTGTCTCTGGCCCTCGCGACTATATTTAGTAATTTCTTTTGCGACGTTTGGGTGGTGGGCGATAGCCATTCTAAGGCTTTTTCCGAGACTCGTGCTGCAAGTTTATGCTAAGGTGTGAAAATGGATCAGCAAATGTACGAAAAAATAATGAAGGGTACAACCACGATAGGCGTGGTATGTGCCGACGGAGTAGTGATGGGCTGCGATTCCAGGGTTACGATGGACTCGTTCATAGCGAGCACGGTAGGCAAGAAGGTGTACAGAATAGATGACAACCTGGCCATGACCATAGCAGGCGGGGTGGGAGACGCCGAGGAGCTTATAAGGATACTCAAGGCGCAGAACGAGATGTACAAGATGAACGAGGGAAGACCTCTCTCTCCAAAGTCTGCGGCATCTCTCCTGTCAATAATACTTCAGGAAAACAAGATGATGCCTTTCATGGTACAGCTCATAGTGGGAGGCATAGGCGACCAGGGGCCGCAGCTTCACGCTCTGGACGCGTTCGGCGGAGTTACAGAAGAGCCGCAGTTTACGGCTTCGGGCAGCGGATCTATCACAGCTCTGGGCTACCTCGAGGACACGTTCAAGAAAGGTGCGATGACAAAGGACGTCATAAAGGACGTAGCAAAGGCCATATCAATAGCGATGAGGCGCGATACATACACCGGCAACAACATAGTAGTAGCGACCATCACGAAGGAAGGCTACAAGGAGTACACGGGCAAGGACCTGGAAAAGTTCCTCACCCCTGTCAAGAATTGAGCCGTTGAATTTTGTTTTTTTATTTCACAATTTTTAAGAAGTACAACCTCCAACACAATTCGTGCCACAGAAGGGCGCACAAAACAACTATATTCTATTCGAGTGGTTCGGTGAAAGAAAAGGAAGAAGAAAGCAATCCGA
>JAKAXF010000014.1 GCA_021816645.1 Microcaldota archaeon
TATTTCCTGCACGTAGGCGCATCAATGCTCCTTGCGCTTATAGTATTTGCCATAGTGCTTTCGATACTAGTTGCGATATTTGCCTACATGTTCGGGTGGTTCGAGAGGAAGGCGATCGCCAGGATGCAGGCCAGGCGCGGACCTACGTACCTTGGCAAGTTCGGCCTGCTCCAGAACATGGCGGACGTGATAAAACTGCTTTCTAAGGAAAACATCGTTCCCTACAACTCGGACAAGTACCTCTTCCCTTTGATACTGCCGCTGGTATACGCCATCTTCTTCCTGATCCTGTTTTTTATACCTTTTACTCCATCGTTCTTCGGCCTCAGCTCTTCGGTTTCGCTTCTTGTTATACTGGTTCTGGTCTCACTCATACCGCTTCTGATGTTCCTCGCCGGATGGACCAGTGGCAACAAGTTCGGAGCCATAAGCGCTCAGAGGTCGGTGCTTATGCTGCTCAGTTATGAGATTCCTCTGGTGCTTGTGATAGCAGCAGTGTCCATGATGGCCCACGGTTACAATCTGGTATCAATAGTGACTTCGCAAAACAGTATGTGGTACGCGGTACTCATGCCGCTTGGTTTTATCGTGTTCTTCGTGACTATGCTCGCTGAGCTCGAGAGGCCACCGTTTGATCTTAGGGAGGCCGACAACGAACTTATAGCTGGATGGCTCACGGACGTGAGCGCACCGTACTATGCATTGGCCCTATTTCTTGATTATACTAGGATGTTTGTCGGTACCCTACTGATATCCGTGCTGTTCCTGGGCGGCTGGTCTGGGCCTGTTCTGCCTCCATTCGCCTGGATCATGATAAAGGTCGTAATCCTGTCTTTCTTCATCATGCTTTTGCGCGCCACAACCGTACGCGTCAAGATAAACCGACTGCTCAGGATTGGTTGGATTTACCTGATGCCCATTTCAGTTCTGAACATATTTATTACATTTGTGTTGTTTATCAAATAGATGATGAGAGGTTAATAGGTGGTGAGTCCATGATACTTAAGTCCCTTACAAAATCAGGAAAAGAAGCGCTCAAGGAGCCGTTCACGCTGCAGTTTCCAGAAGAACGCGAGGTGCTTACCGACAACTACAGGGGAATCCACAAACTCGACATTGAAACGTGCATAAGCTGCGCCGCGTGCGCCAGAATATGCCCAAACCAGTGCATAGACATGGTGGATACGTTTACCGACAGGGGGTCCAAGAAGATGCCGGAGATACATCTCGAAAGGTGCCTTTTCTGCGCAGACTGCGAGGAGGTATGCCCGACCCACTGCCTTGTACTGACTAAAGATACAAGCATGGATGTATACGACAGGCGCGATCTGATAAAACGTCCCGAGGATTTGAAGTGAATCTAATGTATGTAACAATAATTTTGTTTACGCTTTTGACTATCGTGGGTCTCGCTTCGATACTGGAGATATTCCGCGTGAAGGACCTTTTGCACTCGATAGTCCTTCTCTCTATACTGTTTATCTCCATCTCCCTTGTATACCTGATGCTATCGCAGCCGCTTCTCGCCGCGCTTCAGCTTTTGGTGATGGTGGGAGGTGTATCAACATATCTTTTCATCGGTACCGCTTCGCAGGGATTCTCCAAGTTCAAGCATACTAACATTGCCACGCTTCTGGTGGGCGCGTTGATAATATTCGCAGTGATGATATACCCAATAGCAAGCAACGCGTCGCAGTATTCGCAGGCGTCATCAAACGTATTTTCCGTAAGCTCTCAATCACAGTTTCTTGCAACGGACGCGGTTCTGTTCTACATAATCGCGCTTCTGCTGTTCGGAATAGGGCTCGGAGCTATAGTGATGTACAAAAAGATAGGTGCTGGCAAATGGCGTTGACAATTCTCTTCTTCCTGGGGCTCAGCTTTGCGATTTTCTCACTCGGTGTAGCCGGAATCATGTCAAGCAGGCACGCTGTCATAATGGTATTGTCAAGCGAAATAGGTCTTGTTGCCGCTATGCTGCTTTCTGTATCAACCTTCTATTTCGGAACAGGCGGCAATCTTCTAGGTATGCTCTTCACGATATGGGGGATAGCATCAGCCGAAGCTATGGCTCTGATAGTAATATACAGGTATCTCGGCAAGGCCGAAATGGATCTTGACGTGAGAAAACTTTCCAAACTGAGGGGTTGAATGGACGCGCTGTATATACTATTGCCTTCTCTGATCGCTGCTCTGCTGGCGTTCCTAGCTTCAGACAGGGAGAGGATAGCGCCTTACATAAGACACGTAAGCCTAGCAGCCAGCCTGATCGCGCTTCTGCTAATAGTCGCGGTGTTCTCTAACGTGCAGAAAGTCTCCACGCTCACGTGGTTCTCGGTTTCCGGATTTTCGTTTACTATATCGGCTGCCACATATCCTCTTAACATGCTGCTGCTTCTCCTGATAGGCATAATAACCCCGCTAATATTCTACTATTCATACGGTTTTATCAACGTCCCGAGCGAGCAAAGCAGATTCTACGCGCTAATGAACCTGTTTGCGGCTTCTATGCTCCTTTTTGCAGTCTCATACAGTCTGGTAACCCTCTTCTTATCGTGGACGATTCTCGGCATAACAAGCTACATGCTAATAGGCTTCTGGTACAAGAAGGAGAAGCCGGCCAGGGCATCGCGCAAAGCGATAACAACAATAATCATCGGAGACGTGGCGATGCTGTCAGCGATAATAATACTTATCGGAACCTACGGATCAGACCTGTTCTCTACGATACTAGCGCAGCCTCTCGGCACAGCGCTCTACGCATCACTGGCCCTGATAGCGCTCGCTGTATTCACGAAATCAGCGCAGTTTCCATTCAACGAGTGGCTGGCCGACGCAATGGAGGGCCCGACACCTGTATCTGCGTACCTTCATTCATCCACGATGGTGAAGGCGGGGGTGCTTCTGATAGCCGTACTGCTGCCTCTGTACAGCAAGGCTGGCCTTCTGTGGATATTTATACTCTTCGGCACTATAACCGCGGCTCTAGGGGTGCTCAACGCTTTGTCCGAGCATCACATCAAAAGAATACTCGCGTATTCGACTACAGAAGACATAGGCCTGATGTTCGTGGCGCTCGGATTTGGTTCGGTACTTGCAGCTATGATGCTTTTCGTGGTTCAGGCGTTCTACAAGTCCCAGCTTTTCATGAGTGCGGGTTCGATAATGAGGGCAAACAGCACGGAGGACCTTTACGAGTCTCACAATCTGCAATACCGGAAGATGCTCTACGTTCCAACAGCTATAGGAGCAGCGTCGATTATGGGTGTCTTCCCCCTGGGAGGGTTCTTCGGCAAGACGCTTGTCGAGCAGTCCGCTACAATACCATACGTTTACGTAACCCTCGCGCTCATAGAATTCTTGAGCGTGCTCTATATAATGAAATGGATTCTGATACCGAGCAGGAGGGCGGCGCAGAATCTAGGAGCGGACATAAACATAGGTTACCAGACTCTTCCGCGCAGCATGCTCTATTCTGGAGCGTTTACCGCGGCCCTTGCGATCCTAGTGTCAGTCTCATATCTTTATCTGCCAGCCTACCTTGGGTCGTCTGCAAATATAAAATTGACCGAAGCCGCGATAGAGAGCGCCGTCATAGCGGCGGGATTCGCCATAGCGTACCTTGCGTTTCACAGAAACGCACTTCCAAAGGCGTTTTACAGCGAGCGAGCGAGCAGGGCGATATACAACAGCGTTTACACCAACTGGTTCTACGATAAGCTGGCCCTCTTTTTCATGCTAGTGGGAGAATCTTTTGCGTACGTAGAAGACGGAGTATACTATCTGTTCAGGAGTGGGGGAGACAGCTTCCTGCTTCTTGGTGGGTTGATAAGAAAGATAGAAAACGGAAACGTAAATCTTTACATCGCGGCTTTCGTTGCAGGGTTTGTGGCACTAGCGGCCATGATTATACTCAACGTATGAGGAGATAAAAATGTTACCGATACTTGCGTTGCTGATTGCTCTTCCCGTCGCTTTCCTAGCGATTGAAGCGATTCTCAGCGACAAGTACGGGACCCTTCTTTCTACCGCATCCGCACTAATATCACTGATCCTGGTCATGGCCCTGGTATACTATGCTTTTACCAGTGGAAGTATAAGTCTAAGCGAAAGCTATTCGTTCCTTACGTATCTCTCTGTACCGTTCGCGCTGCGCATTACCCCCATACCTCTGATGCTGCTCGTGATGTCAAGCACAATAATATTCGTAGCCGCGCTTTCTGCGAACTTCAACAATTCCGGGAAAAAGAAGCGCGGATTTCTGCTTACGCTCTTCCAGCTTTCAGCCACAGGCCTCTTCCTTTCAGAAAACCTGCTCCTGTTCTTCATCTTCTGGGACATAGGGCTCGTGGCGTCGTTCTTCTTCATAAGCACGTTGGGTTCGGGCAATAGGAAGGCCGCCTCTTTCAAGTTCCTGATATACGAAATATTTGCGAGCAGCATGCTTCTGCTCTCAATAATGCTGCTGTATACCTCACCGGTTCATTCGCTCGACCTGCTCACGATACAGAGTTCCGGAAGCACGATACCAATCGCAACGCAGCAGCTGATATTCGTCACTATGCTGCTGGCGTTCCTTGTAAACATGCCCGTGTTTCCGTTCCATTCGTGGATGCCCGACGCTTACGTTGAGTCTCCGACCACCGGAACCATGCTTCTCTCGGGCATACTCTCCAAGTTTGGCGGTTTCGGATCACTGCTCCTATTCACGATACTCCCAATTTCAAAGTCCCTGTCAGGCTACACCGCTATAATCGCTTCCGTATCAATATTTTATGCGCTATTCGTGCTGATAGGGCAAAAGGACATAAAACGCGCGTTGGCGTACGCCAGCATGCTGGAGATGGGTATAGTGCTGCTGGGTATAAGCTCGATGAGTACGGTAGGGATAAACGGCGCGGCCTACGCCATGCTGTCTTACGGACTGATAATGGCGCTCATGTTCCTGGACGCCGGAGCTCTGTTCTACGTTTTCGGTGAACGTGACATACGCGTGTTGAAAGGAGCAATTATGCAGGGAAGGATCCTGGCGTACGCATTCATCTTTGGGGTATTTGCCATGGTAGGCACTCCGTTGACTTCAGTATTCATAGGCGATCTGCTCGTGTTCCTAGGCTCTTTCTCCACATTCGGACTCTACGGGCTCGTGCCCTTGGCATCAATATTAATACTCGGTGCGTACTTCTACTACGTAATAGAAAAATCGATATACGGGGCAAAGGAACATTCAAGCGCCGTATACGGAATAGACGCGCTTCAAAAGATAGGCCTGTCTGTGCTCATATTCTTCATACTTCTGTTCGGCTTTGCGCCGTTCATAGTGTTTAGCTTCTTGAAATAGGTTGCAGTGGTAAAATGAGTGCATATGTTCCGTACGCCGTCATCGTTTTGCTACTGTTTCTGCTCGCGTCTTCGATAGCCGGGCTCTTCCACAGGAGGAAAAGCGTTACGTTCTTGATAAATACCTCATTGTTTGCGCTAATCGCAATAGCATCCATCGCGTCGATGATCTACGGATCTACTTACACTATCGCTGGCGTAATCAACTTCAACGCGTTCTCAGAGCTCTTCATTACGCTCTTCTCCGTATCCCTCCTACTGATAAATATACTCGCCTACAGATACTCGGAGAATCACGACACGTTCTCCTTCTTACTGGCGCTTTCGTTCACCGGAATGTTCTTCATATCAACCGCGTCTTCGCTGCTCGAGATACTGTTGGGGTTTGAGATGATGGCCCTGCCATCGGTGTTCATGATAATAGGTGAGGGCAGGAGCAGGCTCGAGGCCGGAATCAAGCTCTTTTTCCTTGGGGTTTTGTCCATCACCGTCCTTGTATTCGCTACGTCCCTACTCTACTCCTACAATCCCTCACTTTCACTGGTATCAATGCAGCCGCTGCAGGGCACGATACCATACCTGCTCGTTCTAGCAATAATCCTATTCATCGCTTCGCTCGGAGTGGAGACGGCGCTGTTTCCGTTCAACCTGTGGGTACCTGACGTATACCAGGGTGCCCCTGGATTCATTACAGCGATGCTTGCCGGTATCAACAAAAAGGTTGCGTTTGTGGCGTTGCTAGAAATCCTTTTCATAGTTCTGATTCCTTTCAGCAGCACGTTTACCCCGATTCTCGTGCTGCTTTCTATACTGACAATGTTCTTCGGCAACCTCGTCGCCATGGTACAGGAAAATGTGAAAAGGATGTTCGCCTACTCCTCAATATCGCAGGCAGGATACATACTAGTAGGCATGGCCGCAGCAGGATCTCTCGGCATAACAGCCTCGATATTTCAGATAGTAACGCACGCCTTTATGATAATCGGGGCGTTCTCAGTAGTTATGTGGCTCGAAAGCAGGAACATGCATACAGTGGATGACTACTCGGGCTTGTTCAGGTCAAACGGGTTTGCAGCAGTTTCGCTAACCCTGCTGATGCTTTCGATGGCAGGAATTCCTCCACTGATGGGGTTCTACGGCAAGTTCCTCCTGTTTTCCAGCGCTATCAGCTCCAAACTTCTGTACCTTGCCGTAATCGGGATAGTGAACAGTTTCATATCAATATACTACTACGGAAGGCTCATCAATTCAATGTTCGTAAAGAAGGAGAAAAGAAAGGAGAAGATGAGCCTTACTGTGATAACTGTGGTCTCTGTCACCCTGGCCGTTATATTACTATTTGGTATATATCCGCAGCCGATCCTGCATCTCGCATCCATGGCCAGCGCGGCGCTTCTACCAAAATAATCCCTGTTCCAGCATATTCACTGTTTGCCCTTGCCGGCCAGACTTCTTAAAAAGAATCTCTTCAACATCGCGCTCGGCCTGTCCATATCTCCGTACTTGCTGAAGAACGCCTCCGCCCCCAGAACCCTCGCTATCCTGAAAAACGCTTCGAAGTTCCTGGAGCTTAATGAGGAATAGTACTCGTGTATCATACTATGCAGTTTCAGGTCCGCCCCATACTTCTTCCTCCATTCCTTTTCGTATGTGCCCAACGGTTCTCCTCGTGATAAATGCCTTTCTACGACATCAGCGGCTACCTTTGCGCAAAGCGATCCGAAAATTATCCCGCCTCCGGTAGTTGCCTTGACCTGGCCAGCAGCGTCCCCTACGAGCAGGACGTTGCCCCTTACAGTTTCCTTCCTTGCCTCGAGAGGTATCATGCTCGCGTACCCTGCTTCCCCCTTCGCGTCCTCAATCATTGAAGCTACTTCTCCGAGTCTGACGAATTCGGCAAATGCCTTTGTACTGCTCATCCTTGCCTTGCTGCTTACTCCTATACCTAGCTCCGTGGTGCTACCCGAATACGGTGCGCTCCACCCAAAAAATCTGTTCGCCCGGCTGTAGAAGAACAGGTCTACCACACCGCTGTCATCTACATGCGCCTTGCTGTACGTCTTCTTGTACGTGAGCACAAACTCATTTATTTTAGAAAAGCCGAACGTGCTGGCTACTCCGGATACTGCGCCATCAGCGCCAATGATAACCCTGTTGTTATCGTTCAGTGCAAGCAGTTCCTCCCTACCTATTTTTTTCCCAAGAACAACCTTTGCGCCTTCCTTCTCTGCTTCTTTCATGCAGCTCTCTGCAAGTTTTCGCCTGTCGAGTACCAGCGCCTTGACCTCCTTGGCTTTAATTTTGAGTTTTTCCCTTCCAGCGTGCAGTACGGCTCCGTATAGCGCGTTTACCTTGGCAACGTCATATTTTAGACCTATCCTATCCAGGCCCTCTTTTGAGAGTATGCCAGAAGCCTTTTCTGCGTTGTCGGTAATCTTCCTCTTCTGATCGTACACCGTCACATCCAGGCCTCTAGCCGCTATTTCTCTTGCCGCGACGAGCCCAACGATTCCAGCCCCTATGACAACGACTTCTTTCATGCTTCATCAGCCTAACATATTGCGAGCGAAACCTTTTAGGAATCGCTCTATATATTTAAATCTTGCTATACAATTTTAAATCGTGATTCAACGGCAACGAAATCGCCATCCGAGGTAGGATCAGACGACCTTCACATGCCTCCGATAAAGATACAGAATATAGTGGTGAGCGCCGATTTCCATGCGTCGATAGACCTGTACGCACTCTCACGAGAGGTCAGGGCTGTTGACTATGAACCGGAGCAGTTTCCCGGAGCCATATTTAGGATAGACAATCCCAAAGCAGTGCTGATTCTATTCAAGAACGGCAAGATGATATGCACTGGCACAAACACCGAGGCCAACGTCAAGAAGGTACTCGAATACGTAGCCAAAGTACTCTCTAAGTACGTGATAGCGGTACCAGTACAGCAGAAGTAGACCTTACTACCTTTCCTTTACTTCCTCTAGTTTTTTGTCGAATATTCTGAAGAATCTCTCCCAAGAGTAGTTCTCTTTTACTCTTTCCATCCCGCGTTTACCCATCTCTTCAGCTATCTTAGGGTGCTCTACCACCGTGACCATCATATCAGCCATCTCGGATTCGCTATCTGCAAGATAGCCTGTTTTTCCGTTCACCACCGTCTCCCTTGGTCCTCCCTGGTTTACCGCTATAACTACCTTGCCCGATGCCATAGCATCGAGAGGTATCATCCCAAAGTCTTCGTCTATAGGTGTGTACAGGACGGCGGTTGACCTGGAAATAATATCCCTGAGCTTTTCATCGGTCCTGTCCCTAGGGTCCGTTATTATCTCAACGTCACCCACGGACTTCGCAAGCCTTACTACCCTGTCGTAATAATTCGAGTAATATTTGTCGCTCGAAACCGAACCGAGTAGCACCAGCCTGTAGCGCCCGGCCTTGTATTTATTCTTGAAAATCTGGAAAGCCCTTATGGCATAATCCTGCCTCTTGTTTGGCGAAAATCTCGATGGGTACAAGAAAAATTTCTCATCTCCTTTGTTGCTGTAAAGTTTGTAGTCAACAGCTGGATTCAGTACCGTAGCGTCTGATATGTTAAGGTACTTTTCTATCCTGCGTTTTGTATTGTTGCTGTTTGCGAATATCCCCTCTATTTTTCTGACCACCTGCCTGTCCATCCTGCGCACCGCCATCATACCCAGCGCAGATACAACCCTGCGCGCCGGCCCCCTTAGGGATTGCCTGTAGCTGTACAAATCGTACGCTTCCCTGAGTGGCGTGTGGCAGTACCACAGCACGCGCTCATTCTTGTTCCTTATCCAGTGACTAGGGGATACATGAGCGTTTATCACATCATAATCATCTTCTATTACCTTGTTGTAGAATCCCAATCCATAGCCCATGCCCTGTCTAACCCTTCCGTACGGAAGCAGCCCGGAAACCCCTGGCTGGTCAATCAGCTCAACATCTAACTTCTCAAATTCCTCAAGCGTGTTGTTCCTGTCGTATTCAGCAGTGTAAATCTTGGCGTTGTAATGCTTTGCGATTTCAAGCACTACCTTCTCTGCACCGCCCTTCAGGGTAAGGTTTGACTGAGTAAGCACGAGCTTCAATCGTAACACCTTCTGACGTATAAAGAAACCGAGAGCAGATATAAAAACATATACAATTCATCTATAATAACAATCTATGAAAAGCGGTAATGATGGATCTAGGAGAGGGTCTGAGAAAGGCGATAGCGCGATTAACAAACGCTACAATAATAGACGCCAAGACTATAAGAGAGTTCAACAAGGATCTGCAGAAGACACTGCTAAGCGCCGACGTAGAGGTGCAGCTGGTTTTTACACTCACTGAAAAAATAGAGGAGAGAGCCCTGAAAAGCAAACCACCTAAGGGTGTATCGCAGAGGGACTACATAACTAACATAGTTTACGAAGAGCTCGTAGCCCTGATGGGCAACGCCTACGCGCCCGAACTCAAGCCAAAGAAGATACTCCTCGCTGGTCTATATGGTTCCGGTAAGACCACAACCGCAGCCAAGCTGGCAAAGTTCTACCAGGATAGGGGGCTGAGCGCCGGAGTGATATGCTGCGACGTATCGAGACCAGCAGCCTACCAGCAGCTCGAAACACTGGCCAAGCAGGCAAACGTAGCCTTCTTCGGCATGGAAGGCGAGCGGAGTGCGGCAAAAATCGCCAAGGAAGGGCTGAAATCGCTTAAAGACAAGAAAGTCATCATATGCGACACGAGCGGAAGGAGCGCGCTCGATGGCGATCTTATAGAAGAATTAAAGGAAGTAAAAAAGGCCTTCGCTCCTGACGAAAAGATACTAGTCATTAGCGCCGACACGGGCCAGGTCGCAGGTAAACAGGCCAGGGAATTTGGCAATGCCATTGGGATAACGGGGGTCATACTCACAAAATCCGATGGTTCAGCAAAAGGAGGTGGTGCGCTGAGCGCGGCGAGCGCAGCAAACGCAAGAGTCATGTTCCTCGGCACAGGAGAAAAGCTGTCTGATATAAAACCTTTTGACCCTACGAAGTATGTAGAGAATTTACTTGGAGTTCCTGATATTGCTGCCCTTACAGAGACCGTAAGGAAAGCAGTAGAAGAAACGGGACTTAAACAGGAAGAAATAGAAAGCGAGGAGCTTAACTTCGATACATTCTACTCTCAGCTGAAGGCCATGGGTAAGATGGGTCCGCTCAAAAATCTTTTTGGAATGATAGGAGCAGCAGACGTACCGAAGGACATGATAGAACACGGCGAAGAGAGGCTCAAACGCTTTCACTCCATAATATCATCCATGACCACAGAAGAGAGGAAGAATGAGCGCCTTCTCCACGAGCAAGGAAGGATAGCCCGCATAGCGAGAGGGAGCGGCACTTCAGAAAAGGATGTAAGGGAGATGATATCTGAATTCAACAAGATGAAGAAACTTTTCAATACATTCAAGAACGACAGATCATTCAAAAAGAGATTCGGAGGAATGATGCAGTAGCAAAGTTGTGTCAGATATTGATAGTCAATACGCAATAAAAAAATAAAAGA
>JAKAXF010000122.1 GCA_021816645.1 Microcaldota archaeon
AGTAGAGCCGGGCGATCCCTTCAAGTTTGTTGGCATCAAGTCCCGTGCCAAAATCAGCTACACCGAGGGCGAAGGTTGGAGCATTGCGGAGGTGGCATTATGAAACGCTACCACGTAAAAGATGGGGTCTGGGGTTATGAAGCGGACGATGGACTATGGGTAGATTACGACGACGCCATGGCCGAGATCAATGCTACACAAACCGCCTTGAGCCTCATGAATAAGACTGCGGAGGTCATGCACAAAGAGATCACCGCGCTCAAGGCCGAACTAGAAATCTGCAAGGAATTTTCTGGTGCTAGAGACGTGGCACTCAGAGCTAACGAGGAGGAAATCAGTATTCTCAAGGCCGAGATTGCCGCGCTGAAAGCGCCGCCCAAGGTGCTGAGTGCTGAGGAAGTGAAGGAGCCGGGGTGTTATTGGTGGCGGCGCGAAGAAAATACGGATTGGTCCGTACAAAATGTATATCTTCCAGGGGCAGGGAAGTTACTTGTTGGTCAATTCATCGGCCCCATCAATCCGCCGGAGGTTTCCAAGACAGAATTGCCAACGCTTAGAGCGCAAGCGATAGAAGCTGGAAACGCGCCGAATCTCGGTTGGCACGAAGACGACCTTTAAGGAGGTGTGAAATGCTCAACAGAACAGATATAAAGGAAGGTCGTGAATACCTACTCAACGGAGAAATCGTAGTGGTATTCATGATCCACAAGCCCGGCAATGGAGAATCCGTTACGTTGTGTGACCGTTTGCCGCCCGGATGTGAGAACCCGTTCCCCTATTTGCACGGTGGGACTATCCAAATGCGGAAATTTCAGAAGCAGGCTAAAATACTGGAGGTGTGAGATGCAAATAATATTAGGCGCATTAGCCGATGATCTATCTGTGCAGTTCAAGAAGGCCGGAGTCCAATACATCGGCAAGCCGTCCTTGGACATTATTCAGAGGAGTGCCGACGCAATATCATTGCTCTCTATTCGTGGGTATCTGACAGAATCGGAAACACTCAGGGCGCGTAAAAGGCTTATGAAAGAAATACAGATCAGGGGAGTGTGAGATGATTACAGACGAAGAACTAAAGGAAATTTCCGGAGGCACTTACTCGCTGCCAATGTTGCAGATAGAAGAAATGGCCCAAGAACTCCTGCAACGACGAGAGGCGGAGCGCGCCACCTGGGAGAATGCACCGAAATGGGCGAATTGGTATGCGCGGGATTCGGGTTGGTTCTATCAGCGCAAGCCTGAACCAGGGGATAGCGGGGAATGGGACCATTCTTTAGGCGAGACAGAGCCTGCGGAACATGACGGATGGCAATCCACCCTCCAGGAGCGCCCGAAATGACCGACTATCCCATCATATTTTCAACACCAATGGTGCAGGCCATTCTCGGCGGCGTAAAAACACAGACACGGCGGATTGCGAAGCTCAACGCTGCTGGACGAGTGGCCCGCAAAGGCAAAAACTGGCACCCAGATGACCCGGAGGCGATTTTGGCGTGCCCATACGGTCAGCCTGGGGATCGGTTATGGGTGCGAGAAACCTGGAGCGCGGATGTTCCCGAGATAGCCTATAAGGCCGACATGGGGGCTCGTTATCTTGACGAGGATGACCCCCATTATATGGATTTATTGCGACTGTACGACAAGCAGATCGGAGACTGGAGGCCCAGCATCCATATGCCAAAATGGGCGGCAAGGATTCACTTGAAAATTACAAAAGTCCGCCTTCAGAGGTTGCAAAAAATCAGTTTTGAAGATGCTAAAAACGAAGGAGTTGAGTTCTGGATGCACGCGGAAACGCTTAAAGGCCTGCCAGCGTGCTCATGTCATTATTATGAATTTGAAGACCTGTGGGCACATATAAACGGCCGAGATTCATGGAACCTTAACCCGTTGGTATGGGCGATTGACTTTGAGGTAACAAAATGACCGATCACCTATCCACACTCAAACAATTCCAAGCCTGGCGCAGAGGCACCGATGACCGGCAGAATAAGCCTATGCCGGACCCGAAGGAGATCGGTCTGGCGCTGGATTGGGCAATAAGAGAGTTGAGGAAGGCCAAGCGCGGGATACCGTGTCCTATATGCGCCGCAAAGGAAACTAAAAATGACTGAAGAATCAAACTACCTAAAGTATCGAGGCAAGTGCAAATCCCTCTCTGAGCAATGGGTGGTTGAACATCCAGAATACCGCTTGGTTCGTGGGTATTATTTCTGCCCTATATGGAACAACGAGGACGCACACTGGTGGACCGTTGATAAAGACGGGGCCATCTATGATCCGTCAAAAGATCAATTTCCTTCAAAGGGATTAGGCATCTACACAGAGTTTGACGGCAGAATACCTTGTTCAGAATGCGGAAAAGAAATGATTGAAGGAGTAGATGACATTGATTTTGAAGGCAATTATGCTTTCTGTTCAACCTCCTGCCACATGCGTTTCGTGGGCCTTTAGATACCCCAAAAAGAACCCCATAGCCGCTTCCCATCCCAACGCAACACCCACTATACAACCAGCCTCTTTCGCGGCCAGTAGATACTCCTGCTGGCCGTCTTGCCATGCTGATTTTGTGTGATCTTTGCGCTTCAGTTCGCATAAAAAAGTCGGGTTTCCTGGAACAACAATGTCCGGTGCTCCGGCTGTCATGCCTTCCGCTTTCTGCATAATCGTCTGCGAGTAATGGCGCTTTCCTTCATTGCGCGGGTGAATGGCGATCAACCCGTAACTATGCGGATACTGCATTCGTATCCACTGGAAGAAAGTCACCTGTTCAGCGGTCTCCGTGGGACAG
>JAKAXF010000123.1 GCA_021816645.1 Microcaldota archaeon
AAGTACATCGACGCAGTACTGGAACACGGCTCTTATCGAGGGGCGGCAAGAGCACTTGGAGTTCATAAGAATACTATTGGTGCGGCCATGGACGCGGTGCTCAAAAAAGCAGCCTCCCGTGGGTTTTCCCCGGAGCACGATTACAAACGCCATGTACCGGAACCGTTCATTGTTCGAGGTGTGTCCTCATATTACAATAAAGATGGGGATTTAGCGGGGCAGTGGGTAAAGTCGAAATTAGACGATCAGAAGTTTACAGAACACGTCAAAGCCGCTATCGAAGAACTCAGTAGAGAAATCCCCAGAGCACTTCCCGTAGATCAACCCGAACACACCAACGACAAACTCTGCAACCTGTACACCTTCACCGATTGCCATGTAGGACTGCTCAGTTGGCCGAAAGAAACTGGCGACGACTGGAATCTGGAGATCGCAGAACAGGTACTCACCGATGCTTTCCGGCACATGGTAGCCTCATCCCCGAAAGCCCACACCGCCATCATCAACCAGTTAGGCGATTACCTGCACTTCGACGGACTCGACGCAGTAACTCCTACCAGTCGCAACTTGCTCGACGTAGACGGGCGCTTCTCCAATGTCGTTAGAGTGGCCGTGCGTATCCTCCGAGCCATCATAGACGAGGCACTGGTTCACCATGATATTGTACAGATTATCATGGCGGAAGGGAATCACGATATGTCGTCTAGCGTCTGGTTGCGTCATCTCTTTGCACTCCTGTACGAAAACGAACCGCGTGTCATCGTCAACGAATCCGAACTACCTTATTACGCCATCCAGCACGGTGTTTGCATGTTGGGGTTCCACCACGGGCATTTGACCAGAAAAGAGAACCTACCGGCAATCTTTGCAGCAGAGTACCGGGCCATGTGGGGCGAAACAACCAAAGCCTACATCCACACAGGCCACATGCACCACATTGACGAGAAAGAGTACAACGGGGCCAAGGTGATCCAACACGCTACAATGGCCGCTAGGGATTCCTACGCCGCACGTCATGGATACCTGGCGGATAGGCAGATAACGGCTATCACGTACCATTCAGCTTATGGTGAAGTGGGCCGAAGTACCGTGTACCCGGAGATGCTCGCCTAATGGATATTCTCGACATAGCATTAGAAAACGAAGAACGCTACACAGAAAAGGCTCGCCAGTTCAGAAAACCCGAAGGCCCGAAGGCCACCGGAAAATGCTTGTGGTGTGGAGAAGAGTTGGAAGATGGACGGAGGTGGTGTGACTTTTCGTGTATGTCGTATTGGGAAAAGAAAATGGTTAATTATGATTTTGGGCGATCCTCTAAATAATCATTGGGAATACCACAATATACTAAATCCTCATACTCAAGTTTATCGTAATATATCCATCCTTTACGACGGTAAAGTGCGTCGCTTGGTGCATAATCCCAAGATTCATTTTCTCTATCACGATAACTAAGCAGTTCTTTTGCCATTTCTTTCAAGAATAACGCTCTCACCATCAGGTTTTCGTCTTCGCCGGTTATGGTTATATCAGCTACGTTTTTCAGTTTGTCGTTGCTAATCATTTCACTTCCCCCATATACAACTCCCGCACGGAAATAATATCCTTCATAAGCACATCCTCCGGCTGCTTCCACAACCATTCCACCAGCGGGATAGATAACGAGTCCAGCGGGCAATTCTTAAAGTGCTCCCATCCACGACTGTACTGTGTGCCTTTTTCCTTTGCTCTGAGCATCTTGTCCTTCACGGAGCGAGCGTCTTTCCAGAAGGAGTAGAACTGGGTCTTTACTTTGGCGCGAAAGGCCCCATCCTTCAGGGCGAGAATGGATAGCGCAAAGACCTATTGTACCTGAAGAACCAGAGTGATACAATACCCCTATGGACATATACCGATCATACAAGTACAGATTCTACCCGACCACAGAGCAACAAGTGCTTCTGGCAAAGTCGTTCGGGTGCGCTCGTTTTGTGTATAATCGGTTCCTGGCCTTGAGAAACCAGGCTTACCAGGACCACAAGATCAATGTCTCGTTCCCAGAAGCTTGTTTTCTCTTGACTCTGGACAAACAGAAGGACGAGTTATCTTTTCTGAAAGAAGTCCCAGCCGTCGTGCTTCAGCAGTCCTTACGCAATGCTGACGCGGCTTACCAGAACTTCTTCAAGAAAAAGACCAAGTACCCGAAGTTCAAGAGCAAGTGGAATCGGCAGTCCATACGATTTTTGCCAAACGCCTTTGCCTACGATGGCAAATACTCCATCACCCTAGCCAAGATGGACTCTCCACTCAAGATCAAGTGGAGCAGGACTATTCCGCGAGGAGCTAAGGTCAAATCGGTCACGGTGTCCAAAGAACCCTCTGGCCGGTACTTCATCTCCTTTCTGTGCGAGGACTCGGTAGCGCAGAAGCCAAAGACCGACAAGTCGATTGGCATGGACTGGGGACTCAAGGATTTTGTCACAACGTCCGATGGGCAAAAGGTAACGGCACCAAAGCACTATCGGCAATCGGAAAAGAAATTGGCAAAGGCCCAGAGGGACTTGTCCCGAAAGCAAAAAGGATCGAACAATCGGCAGAAGGCCAGAGTCAAAGTAGCCAAGGTCCATGCCAAAGTAGCCAATCAGAGAAAAGACTTTTTGCACAAGTTGTCCTCAAGTATTGTTCACGAAAACCAAGTGATCTGTATCGAGGATATTGCGGTAAAGAACCTGTCGCGCAATCGCCACTTGTCCAAGTCCATTTTGGACTCAGGATGGGGTGAATTTGTACGGCAGTTGGAGTACAAGTC
>JAKAXF010000124.1 GCA_021816645.1 Microcaldota archaeon
TGGACTTTCTGCTATGAATTCTGTAATTTATTTCTTGGGAGCGCCATACGCTTGTGATTGGATGGATAGCAAGGAAAGGGTAGACAGGTTAAGGCAGATGCACAGGTACCTATTGAAAAAATTGGAGGAGTACGAAAATAGGATGGTACCGGAGGGCCTAGATATCAGGAAGCTAGAGGAAGCGTTCGACGAGCTAGACGGCTACAGGTTTGTGCTTAAGAAGGTTGCCTAAGCATGCAGGAACGCACGGCGATACGATCAACAGTAATTGCTTAAGCGCTAGGACTCTTCTCGGGCAGCTTTTCTCAATTCCCTTATCCTGCCAAACGCTATCGTGGAACCGTACCCAACGGCTATCGCCTCCATCTTGTCCACGTCAACATTCTTGAATATGGGTGCGAGCAGTTCGCTGCTCGGTGTGGTGTTTATGGAAGTGCCTCCCGAATAGTAGCTCAACGCTGGCAACACCAACAGCCTCTTTCCCTTGTATCTGCCGTAGAGAAAACACTTTATTTTCTCGGCCTTGCCCGTTCCGGTGTAGAGGATTATTGCAGGATGCTCGTGCCCCATTATCAGGACCGACGTTCCTTTGATATCTTGTGGGATTTCCTCACCGTGAAAGAAGGCGTACTTGCCGATGACGTGTTCCTGCCTGTAAACCTTCAGCTTGAACGCGTCCTTGTATCTTTCGACAAAGTTATCGTGGTTTCCCTTTATCAGGAGCAGGTCCACCCCCTTCTCCTTCATGTGGAGGATAAAATCGTACAGCTCATTGAACTCTTCGATGTGCACTTTCGAGAACTCATTCTTTATGTCGCCGTCAACAAGCAGCGTCTTCGCACCGGTAGCCATTATTGCCTTGTCTATCGCGCCGAGTATGCTCTTCAGGTTTGCCTTTGGCAGGAACACACCGTTATCCGACATTATGCCTTCGTATCCGAGATGAAGGTCCGCAGCTACAAGCATGTTGAGGCTGCGTATGTACAGTATCGGAAGCCCGTCAACCGCGTTCATGTCGCTGTCTATTCTCATCTACGCGCCTTTTTCTTTTTGATTACGTTCCTACTTTTACTCTTTCCTTCGCTCTTTCTGATGCGGCCTTTTGCTGAGCTGCTCCTGCCACTGCCTCCGTTTATTTTCTTCATTACGGTCTTGTGCAGGTACTGGAGGTATTTCTGCTTGCCCTTCAGCGAGAGAACGTCCGCTTCTCCAAAAGTAAGCAGTACGTGAGCGAACGGCGACGGAACGTTTGTTTGTATTACCTGATGCTCAATCTCCCCGCTTCTCAATCTGCTTATTACTTCCTTTGTCCTGTCTATGTCCATCATATCGTAGAGTATCTCCCTGTACGTCTCGCTTACTACTGGAAAGTTGGGATCTATCTCCTCCGCTGCCTTGAGCAGGAGCTGGGAGTTAAACTGCTGCCTGCTGACCGATATCTTCCAACCCTTGTAGTTCCTCAGCACCATGAAGCTCCTCGAGGCAACCTGCCTGAACTTCCTTCTCATGACTTCGGTCCTCCTTATGTTGTCCTTGAGCACAGGGACGATGTCCTTGGAAATAATCTGTTTCATGGCTTTTTCTATTACGGCGTAGTCCACGTGCGAATCCTCCTCTACCGAAAGCACGAATCCGTTGTCCGAGATGGTTATTCCTATCTCCTCATCCAGAGCGTCGCTAGTGTATATCGCAAAAAGCCTGGAAAGCGCATCGTTTACTCTCCTGCCATAGAGCGAGTGAAACACTATGTACCTCCTGCCGGTATAGGGATCTATCGTTTCCTCTATCACGAAGTTTTTGTCGTTGGGAATTGTGCCGGTATACAGATACTGCTCCATGAAGTAGCGGTATATTGCTTCCTTCGCGTTGGAGTTTGTGGGAAGCGCTGCGAGTATCTTTTCGGTTTCTTCTGGAATTTTCGCCCTCGCGGTGAACTTTCCAGTACCTTTCTCTGTTTCGGCATTCTTTATTGAATCGTACATCGTTCTTCTGAACGTGCTTATATCCTGCGCCAGTTCGAAGCTGAGCGGCAGCCTTTCCGAATACCACGGAGGTATCGTTGGCACATTAGATTTTGCATCTGATACATAACACCTCATCTTGTTGGAGTACTCGAACTTGTAGAGCTTTCCACCGAGGGCGAATACGTCTCCGGGTTTCAGCCGCATCATGAATTCTTCCTCTATGTTGCCCACCCATTTCTTGCCAGCAGTGAAAACCCCTATCGCAACCTCGTCCGGTATTGTCCCGACGTTCAGCATGTATATTATCTTAGCGTACTTGCCCCTTCTCCCAAACATACCTTCGGCCTCGTCGTACCATATCTTCCCGTAGACTCTTCGGCTTTCCAGGCCTACGTAGTGGCCTGCTAGATAATCCAAAAGGGACAGGAATTGCTGCCTTGGCAGCTCGTGATACGCGTACGCTCTACGCACTACGGATATCGCTCCATCGACAGACCACTTCTTGCTCAGCGACATTCCGACTACGTGCTGGGCGAGCACGTCAAGCGGCATCTTCGGGACCACGAACGCGTCGAGCTTCTTCTTGAACAGAGAATCGAGCATTATCGCGCACTCTATGAGGTCGTCCCTGTTGGTCACTATCATCTCTCCCTTCGCCGTTGACTTGAAGGAGTGTCCAGCCCTCCCTATTCTCTGGATAGCCTTGGTTATACTCTTGGGAGAACCCAGCTGTATAACGTTGTCTATAGAGCCTATGTCGACTCCGAGCTCGAGACTCGTTGATGTGACGGCACACTTGAGCGAACCGAG
>JAKAXF010000125.1 GCA_021816645.1 Microcaldota archaeon
TACCGAATGATTTCCACCGTATCCTGATAACACGGTCCTAATCCACAATCCGCACAAGTTCGCGGGTATGGTAGGCAATCTTCGCGCAATTGTCTTTGGCAAGTCATTTTTGCTCCTTAAAATAGTCCCCAGACGATCTCTGAAAAGTGGAGCGAGATAGGAGGATCGAACTCCTGTAGCCAGTTTGGAAAACTGGAACACAACCATTATGCCAATCCCGCAAATAGTCCCCAGACGATTCGGCAACGCCCCTCTGGGTAGGGCTTCATCAACCTTCTTGCGTAAACGCAAGCGTTTGCCTTATTACTTAAATTGGCTGGGGCGGGAAGGATCGAACTTCCGAATCCTGATTAACAGTCAGGCGTTCTGCCTCTGAACTACACCCCAAATACTGCTTACAGCTTCCGCTCAATACGCTCAAGAGCAGTGAGGATGTTGTTGAAAACGCCACTGGATTCCGGTTCTTCGTCGGCAGGCACAAACTCAAATGTGCCATCGACGTACATAATATTCCCGATTTCGTCGGTGTTATCGTTGCCGCACAATAACACACCACCATCTACTGTGTCCACGCTGACGATTTCCCGATCTCCGACCCGGATTTCCAGCCAGCGGTTTTCGAATATTTTGAACGATACTTTGTTAATGTCAATACTCATTCTTTATTACTCCTGTGGTTGCGAAAGCATGTGGTTAAAGAAACATGTCTGGGGTGATGGGGCCGAGAAATTCTAATCCTTCTGGAAACAATCCTAGCAATGACATGTTGTACAATACGGATTGCCATGAAGAATTTTCGTTATTACGGTAAAAATACAAGCCTTGTTCAAGAATTGCCGCTTCTCCTAATCGCTGTGGTTTCAACTTCCGCCGCACGATCCAGTCGGATTCTTTCCGTTCTTCCAAACCATTTGTCATTTTGTCAATCTGAGCACAAACAGCATCTTCCGCAGCTTTGGTCTTGGCTTTGTGCTCCGAAAGCGTGTCACGAGTCTCTTTTTCAGGGTTGGCCGGTTCACCATTACACACTATCCGCGTCATACCATCGACTTGCGTTATCTCCAGCGTATCCGCGTTGATAGTTATGTTTACAGTCATTTCAATTACTCCTTTTCCGTGGTACAGGCTTCGGTTTTGCTGTGGTTGGTTTTTCACCCGGCAACTCATCCTCCACATCCATCCACTCCTCACTGGTAAGCGGTACTTCGACGGGTACAACCTCAATCGGCGTTGCATCTACAACAGAATATGAAGCAACTGCAACCATGTTCACTTCCACATCAGGATCGTTCATGAGCGCGTCAATGAGATGCTTCTCCACCACGGCATCACTGACATAGCTACCGCCGCGCCAGAAGAACGGTACGCCGTGCAACGTACCACGGGGCTGAGAACCCATACGCCAGCGATGATGGGCTTGTGAGCTAGGTTTGATAACTGCGTAGAACTGTGCCATTAGGATTTACCCTCCTCTTTATCCGCCTCGATACACCGCATACAGGCGTCTTCCACGTACTCGGAAATACTCATCCCTTCTTTCTTCGCTTGTTCGCGAATACGCTCCTTCATGCTCTTGCTGATCCGCATGTGAATATAAGTGCTTCGGTTTTCATGGGCCATCGTCGTCTCCTTTTTGGTTGATGGGAGGATTGTAGCATGTTGGGAGAGGGTCGTCAACACGGCATAAAAATGGCCCCAACAGAAGGGGCCACTCGATAGAACTTACTGACTTAGCAGGTCATATATATAGTAATATCATTTTGCGCGAAAGTCAAGCTGCCTTTTCATCGTGCAACCAGTAAAAATATCCTTGCGCCTCACAAGATTCTGACTCAGGCAAATCTTCGTACACGGCGTTCTTATCGAACGAAAACTTCAATGGATATTTCAAACAATCTTTATTACAATATGCGCGGATACCATCCTCTCGTCGCGCTACGACACTTGATCCAGGGATACCCAGACTGTTCATTTCAGCCAGCCAAGCGTAGGCATCCGCTGGGCCGAAATCCCCATAGCCGTTATACGCGGTTTCCTCGATAGGTTCCTTTCCGCCCGGTTGAAGTAGATATACGGTACGTCCCGCGTTCGGGTGATCCGAATGAATATTGGCAATGCTTTCATTTGTATCAGCAGTTTTCCATGAGAAAAATCCCATTTTGTAATCTCCTAGCAGTGAAAAGTAAAATTAGCATAGCACACCTTCCTCTGCCCGTCAACACGAGACCTTGAGCAAAATCTTGTGCAGCGGAGCGGTACATACTTTGAATACGCCATTCATTGCGATGTTGTCCTCTAGGCTTAACGCACTGTCCACCATGATGAGGTTACGATCAATTTTCTCCTTGCTATTGAGTGCAGCACGGTGGCGGGTTTTGTCTGGGAATATCCAACGATAACTCGGCAACGTCATCTCTCCTTCTTCAAAGCCAATAGAGGCATGGCCGGAGCCATCCGCATAGCGCGAGTCCACATAGCTCATAATGTCCACATTTCCGACGATGGTACGGAAGTACGCAATCATACGACTCATTCCACCAGAGACGTGCCCAGAGAAGGCCAAACGCACGTTGTCGTACAGGTTCTCCTTAATCTTGTTGAATACAGCGCAGCCCATGATTTCGCCAGTGGAATCACGCATAGCGATGTAATGAGTACCCTTGTTGAATCCCATGACGTGCCACGTATCCAAAAACACGCGAGCTTCTGGGGCTGCTATTTGCTCTAGCGTCATCTTTCGAGCGAAAGCCCTGTCCGACAAGC
>JAKAXF010000126.1 GCA_021816645.1 Microcaldota archaeon
TCTGCAAAGCTGGATGGCGCGGGGCTGTGATACACCACCGTTTTATTTGCGATGCGCGGTATTAGCGTGTTGAATTTTATATCCTATGGTTTGAGGTTTCCAATTACTTCATTACCTCACGCAATTTACCTTGGGTGCACGCGCTCTTTTTATCCGGCCAACTCCGTTCCTTGAGAATCAGGAATCTTACTGCGAATATCCGCTCCTCGATTTTGTAACGTGCTGCTCGCGCACATCTCTCGCAGATTCGAATACGCGCTTGTAGGTTTCAAGGGTGCCTATGTCGGCCCATTCACCCTCGCACTTGAAGCCGTATACCGTTCTGCTGCGTACAAGCCAT
The DNA here is from genome assembly GCA_021816645.1 of Microcaldota archaeon. The sequence continues at coordinate 341 of JAKAXF010000126.1, forward strand.
TTGAGGAAATGGCCCGGTGCATCGGGATTGTTGCTGCCCCGCAGGTATTCATCCACTTTTTCGAGCGAGTCCCTCGGAAGCATGTATATCCCTGTGCTTACCGTGGTAGTTTTAGGCTCTGCGGGTTTCTCCTCGAATTCTACTATCTTCCCATTGTAAGTAACGGCTACTCCGAAACGTTTCGCTTGCTCTATCGAGCCTATATCCTGCAGTGCAACTATCGGAGATTTGATTTTTTTGAACTCTTCGTACATCTGCTTAAGGTCAAACGAGTAGTAGTTGTCCCCCGCTACTATTACCACATCGTCATCGATCCCCATGCTCTTTATCACGTAACTTATGCCTTTTATGGCACCAAACTTCTCAGCATTGGTGAGTGTTGGCTCTACAACAAGATCTATGGGCAAGCCGAGCTTCTCCTTCTTGTTCTCTATCCAGTAATCGAACTGGTCTCCAAACTTCTTGTTTGTAGACACTACGACACGATTTATGCCTATGTCATTTAAAGAATCCACTATGTAGTCTATTATGGGCCGACCGCCTACCGGTAACAAAGGTTTTGGTATATAGAGTGAAATAGGCTCCAGCCTAGTCGCAAATCCTCCGCACAATATTATAGTTTCCATGCCCTAATATCCGCGCAAATGATATAAAAAGTTATCGAACCAGGACATTTTTTGTCGAATTGAACTACCGGTACCCTTCCAATAAAACAATAGGCATAAAATACTTGTTAGCTTATAGGAGCATATGGATGGTGACTCCATGAAAGTCAAAAGAAAAAGCGGGGCAGTGGAGGACTTCGTCAGGGAGAAAATAGTTGTCGCCGTGATAAAGGCTGGTGGCAAGGTCGATCTCGCCAGGGCGATAGCCCAGGAGACGGAAAATGAGTTCGGAGGCCGCGATGTGGTAGCTACGCAGGAGATAAAGCAGAAAATCCTGGACAAGCTGAAGGCGAGAGACGCGGCAACGTACAGCAGCTGGATTAAGTACGACGAAACCAAGAACTGATACGCTAGGATCTGCGCATGCCATTATGAAAAGACAGCCATCGCAATAATTTGTGGTGCTACTCGTGAGAACGACCAAAACCGAGTTTTTCATTCTTATAATAATGTCACTGATAGGCCTTGCGTCTTCCATAACCGTCCTCTACGAGGTGGGGGTTCTCGGTAAAATGCCTCCTCTGTGCACGATTCACGGCAATCCGATGTTTTTGGGCTCTGTAGTAAACTGCGCCGCTGTACTTTACAGCAGTTATTCAACGTTCTACGGCATCTCCCTCGAAGCTCTCGCGGCCGTTTGGTTCATAATAAACCTGGTGCTTATAACCCTTGTGATATTCTCAGACCGCGGAATATCGAAGAAAATTTTCTACGTTCTCTTCGGATGGAGGTTCCTCGGCATAGCGATAGTACCCTATCTCGTATACCTTGAATTTTTCGTTTTGCACGCGATTTGCATATACTGCACGATAATGCACGTCGCCATAATAATAGACTTCGGAATAATAACATACCTGGTGTTCTCGGAGAGCTCAAAGATAAAGAGGGACCTCTTCGGTTTGTGAATTAAAAGGCGGGCCCAGGGGGATTTTCACAGATTCGCGCGATACGCGAAAAAGTTTTGAACCCTCGGCCTACTGGTTAAGAGCCAGCCGCTCTGACCATACTGAGCTATGGGCCCGTCTACCTTCCTAATAAGCTGTTATAGGCTTTTCTCTGCAATCCTTTTAACCCTTTCTACTCTCTTCTCGTTGCACGCGACCAGAAGTATAGTCTTGCTGCCTATCACCTCGTTAAGGGACTTCACTATAGGAGACAGCGAAGAGAGCATCCCGACAAAATTGCCCCTCTTGTCAAGCACGCTAACGTCATCCCCGCTTTTCTTTATCTTGACCGCGCTCACTACGAATTCCTCTTCGCCTGCCTTCTCAAGAGCATCATTTATCTCCTTCTCAGCATGCTTGCCAACCGAATTGGAATCCAGGTACAACGCCCTCTTGTAAAGGCGCCTGTCCACGATCCTGGATACCGTCTCCTTCGCGCTTTTCGTGTTCAAAAGCGCAGCCAGTAATGTAGAATCGTCAAAATCCTTGGCTTCCTCAAAGTCTATTTCACCATTGTCTATCGCGGATTCTGCTGCCTTGTTGTACATCGCACTGATTATGAGCCCCGTATGGTGCTTGTACACGTTGTAAAACATAAGGTACCTGGCGAGCAGCATCGACTCAGCTACGCTTATATCATAGTCGTATACGGACAGCCTGCCCTTGTAAAAACCGAGCTTGTATTTAAGCCTCTGCTGGTCTATGACCCCGTAGTTGACCCCGGCGTAATAGGCATCTCTGCTCAGATAATCTATCCTGTCCGCGCCGAA
>JAKAXF010000127.1 GCA_021816645.1 Microcaldota archaeon
CGATCTAGCAACGAAGGATCAGCCAATGCGGAGTTCCAAGCATCTGTGTTATCAAAAGACGGGTCGTTAGGTGTTCCGCCGTATTCCTCTAATGTAGCGTAGATAGCCATCTTATGATTGCCACGTAATAGTGGGGACGGTAGCGAGGTCGGAAGCGTTGATCTCGCCAATCAGTTTCAATAGCTCCTGATAGTCCGGCGTGTCAGCGCTCTCAATAGCCGCCGCTAGCCCTTGCACATCCGCGAAGGTAAACGGCGTGATTGGCGTCCCGGCATTGCTCAGCCATAGATCAGCGGTCCACGCGGCACTCCCCGCCGCGATAATGCTTTGCAGGTAGCTGATGGATTTGGCGTCCGTGGAGAACATGGCGGTTGTTCCTGCCGCCGTCTTGTAGGTCACGGGCGCGGCAATCGCGGCTTCGTAGCCCTTGGTGACTAGGGCGATTTGGGCGGATTTGGCCTGCCGCAAAAGAACACTGCTTGGGGCTGAGACGATTTCCCCATTGCTCGGCACATATTGTTGCCAGTTCTGCGCTTGTTCTTGAGTGCAAGGGAATGCGCCTTCGGGAATCGTGCCGTCCGGGGTGTATCCCGTGCCGGTAAATGCCGTCCCGATCGAATTTGGTGTTAAGAAATAAGTTGCTTTAGTCATGATTGCCTCATGGTGCCGGTAGGAAAAGCAGACTCGCAGATAAAAATAAATCAGTTTGTGCAGTTGAACCGGTCGTGTAGGTTGTCGTTACAGAAATGACTCCGCCAGCGCCAATTCCTATTCCCGTGCCAATAATCGTTGCAGAATCAGACAATCCAACAGGTCCGACGGTGCCAATACCAGCCGTACCGGATTGTTCAATGCTGCCAGCCCCGCCGCCGCCTGCAACAGCAACGCTAATCGGTATGACATATCCGGCTGTTGGCGCGGTAAACGAAGTTGTTGAGCTGTACGAAGTGCTGGCTGCTGGCGTTGCTACAGAAGTACTAGCATACGCAGGTTGCTTGTTAAGAACTTGAGAGAGTTGTACCAGATCTCCATTTGATGTTGCCGCTGCTCCTGCGACCGTGCCACTAAATGAGCCAGTATCAAAGGATGGGGACAAGCTGCCATTGGTAAGCTGCCCCAACTGCACCGCTGCGTTGTTCTGGGTGGCGGCGGCAACTACTTGCTGCCCAAATGTCTTGGCACGCCAGTTAGTGCCGTCCCAATCCGCATGGATACCTTGTTCAGAAGCACCTGCGGGGACTACCCACGAGTACACCTGCGAACCGTCAGGAAGTTCGATGTAGGGCGAACCCGTAGTTACATTGGATTGATAAGTTACCGAACCTGACGCGGAAGCAGAACCGTATCCAGTAACTTCTTGCCCAACTACACTCCCTGGCTCAAGCGTAATGGCAATATCCGCTGTGATCCCGCTACTCGGCTGTACTGCAGTATGCAGCGTATTCCCAAGCGTAATGCTTTCCGACGCGGTCGGTTGCAGAAATTGAAACGCCTGCCCATAAGGAATAAGGTTCGCTGAGGACGTAGCAGCGGCGGCGGTTGCGGTTCCAGAAGCAACAATAGTTCCACCAGCCGTCACATTCCCCGGTACATTCCAGTTGGACACATTCGCAATATTACTGACGCGCCCATCTTCATCTACGGTGATCGTGACGGGATTGATGTATGTACCAGAAGTAGCTCCGGTAGAGGCAAGCGTCGGATTAGGCAACGTACCAACAAGAGAACCGCCCAACGTGCCTACATTGGACGCAGCAGCACCGGAACCCAAATCAGCGGCGAGCACTTCTCCATTGCGCGAGAGAATAGCGCCAGCGCGTACTTGGCCGACTGTGGATGACGTGGTGATAACCGTATGTCCGGCGCTTAGGACGGTGGAGGCGATGAACAGGGTGGTTAGGTTGTCGGGTTCTGTAGTGGTGGCTTGGAATTGGAGTGTGTCCTGAGCCTCACTATAAGCAGTGTAAGGACTGAAGCTGCTTGAAAAATCAGGGTGCCCGACTGGAGGCCCAACTATCTGGTACGGTTCTTGCATGACTGAGCCAGACACGGCCACAAGGTAAGCTGTGATTGATCCTGTGCTCGGAACCAGAGAAGAAAAGTCAACGGTTGCACTGCTACTGGATTCACCGTCCACTGTGCCGTTAGCACTAGCCAATGTACCATCGGAGAACAGTGCGCGAAAAGGTAACGGGGCGGAAACAGTGATATTCAAACCTGAGTACGAAAAACTGAGATTGCTTGCGCCTATCAAACCAGCGGTATGCAGGCCCCCGGTAATATCAAGCAAAGAGTCCCGCGTGAGCGTTTCCGCGCTGTTGAGGACGGTCTGATCAACGAATTCGTCTGAACTGAAGTTTGCAAGTTTCATAAAAGACACCGTGCGATAGTTTGCAGTAGTGTCACATCCTGCCTTTGATTAGTCTAGTAGATTTAGGCAACCATTTGTTTTTGTTTAATATATTCCATGTATTCTTCGTGGGTTCTAGCGCCTTTGGATGAGTTGCACGTCGGGCAGAGTATCTGGAGATTTTCTATGCCGTTCCCGCCGCCCCTAGACAACGGTACAATATGGTCAACATCATACCTGTCGCTGACATCTTTTTCGCAATATTTGCATAGTCCGTTTTGGGAGGCAAACAGGTCTGCAACTTCTTTGTCCGTATGTGTACCTTCAGCATTGAGCAATTTTGCTC
>JAKAXF010000128.1 GCA_021816645.1 Microcaldota archaeon
TTCCGATCTCTCGACCAATTCGGGTTGCCAGTTCTGCAAGGATAACCATGGGTAAAATATCCTCATACCCCGCGATGACAGCTCTGCAAGGCTCTGAGCTTATTCTTGGGGACCAATCAGGCGCTACCGGAACGACTACGCCGACAGCGGTCGCTGCGTACATGGCCGGATTAACCACGACGCCGGTGATAGCGTCGTATGCACGCACTGCGGCAGAGATCGCAGTCGGTGTAACGCCGACGAACTATGCGTATCCATCCGGCAATGTAAAGCGTTATGGCGCGTATGGAGACGGGCTCCACGATGACACGGCCGCGATCCAGACCGCCATTGACGTCCTGAACAATTGGGAGACTTACAGCACGTCCCTGGGAAACAAAGGTTCGCCCGGCGTGGATTTCAGCAACGGCGGCGAGGTTTATCTTCCAGGCGGAATCTACCTCATTTCAAATACGATAAAATTGGCTCCCAACATCAAGCTGTGCGGAGAGTCGCCAGTTCGAGAAGTCAACACAGTTTATAGCGGATCTACGCTAGGGCAACTCGTTACGATTCTAAAAGCGTCCTCAAGTTTCCCAGCCGGTCAATACATGGTGGACAGTGCGACCTATAGACGCGCCACCGAAACCGGTACGCCCGTCACGCCGTACAGAGTTCTCTCGGCATCGGACATTTTCTATAATGCTTCCGATACCGACAATGGATATACCAATTTTCAGATCAGTCAGACAGTGCAGGATCTTCAGCTCGATGGGGGAAACTACGCGGCCGGAGGTCTGAGAATACAGGGCAGCGCATTTTTCCATGTCGATGCCGTAGCTATCATCAATACGCAATACGTGGGATTTTCGTTTTGCTCTTGTTTCGAATTTAGCATAGGACGTGTGACCGCCTTTGCGCCTGCGCCTCTTCTGCTGATCGGCTGCGAATCAGCCATGCAAGACGGTGGCGAATGCCAGCTATACGCAAATGCGTCCGCGAGCTGGATTTCGGCAAATCAGACGGTCATCAATTCGTACTTGTACCCCTACGCTGATTATGAAGGGAATTGGTACGACCTCACGTTGAAGTGCATCCAGACACAGTGGTGCGTAAATGTGACCTTCGGATATCTGAGCGCCAACTTAGGGAACGTCGTCTTGGAGGCATATCACAGCAACGTCAATATTCTGCATCTTGAGAATGAATACACGCAGAATGGCTCCGCAGGTCAAGGCGCGGTTTTTCTTCTACGCACTGGATACGTTTCATGCTCTGGACTTTCCACAAAAGCGAATTGTGCGCTTTGCAGCGGAGATCCAGGTGATCAGCTCATCGTGCGCGATCCTCATGCGGTTGCGTGCCCAACGAGCTTCGCGCCTATCAATGGCGAAACCTCATCGACTTGCGAAGTCCAGATTTACAATCTGCGCGCTACTGACCCCATTCTCGGAACTACAACAACTCTTTCAACGATCAATCTGTCTCGTATATTTCCGTATGACCAGATTCTGAATCTATATGTGGACGCAAGCTTAGGAGTCGCTACGGATGCTGGATTAACGAGCAATAAACCCAGCACACTATCTGGAGCACTGACATTCATCGCGAATAATCCACACATTCGTGAATGGGTGATCATGCTGCCTGCGGGGCAAAGTTTTACGCTCGCGACCGCTTTCACCATTCGAGATACGACCGTTTCATTCTCTAAAAGCGGAACTGGCACAAATCCGTCGATTTCAGTTACGAGCGTGCCGACCGTTTATGACGCCAAAGTCATCAGCAGTTATATTGATTGGACGAGCACTCAGCCGCAATTCTTTTTTGTATGGGGGACCGCGCAATTCGAGATTGATAGTTCCGGCATCAGCATTGCGACGAATTCCGTTATTTTTTCAGCAGCCGCTAATGCGTCGTCAAAAGTAATTGCAAATGGCTATACACCCACCATTGTGTTCGGGTCTGGATCTGGGGTCTGTTCCGGTGGATCAAACGGATACATCGTGTATGAAGATAGTTACGCATCTCCCGCAGTGACGGGCACATACGCGCTTGAAGCTATTACGACCGGGAAAGTCTACGGCATTCATACCAATCTCTAATTATGAACGCTTGGATAGTAATGCTGATGAACAAAATACTGGAACTGAAAGCGTCCATCATCGCCTCAGTAGCACTGGCAGGCGTAGTGCTTGGAGCTATCCTAGCCTTCGGCGGCTTCGCGCCGCTGTTCAGCGGGTTCGCTAAGCAAAGCTACGTGCTGAACCTGAATCGTAAATTAACTACACGCATCGAGCGTCTGTCCACGCAGGCCACTACTAACTACGCCGAGATTCGCAGAGAGCAGAGAGCGCATTGGGCGCAGGACATAGCTGGCATGCTGCTACGGCAGGATATCGCGCGGTGCAATCTTCGCGGCGGCCCTCTTAAGAGCAGGTACGACAAGCAAATCGGTCAGGAAATGCAGTCGTATTACACTTACACCGGCAAGTACTACCCGCTGCCCTCATGCAGGAACCTGTGATGCAAATAGACTTCGACGCTGCCGTAAGTTTCGTCCTGCGCCGCGAGGGCGGCCTTGTCGATGATCCTGCAGACCCTGGCGGCTTGACGAACATGGGCATCGCGCTCGCCGAACACCCCGACATGACCGCAGAGCAAATCCGCACGCTGACGCGCACGCAGGCGATTGCGATCTATGAGCGCGAATAC
>JAKAXF010000129.1 GCA_021816645.1 Microcaldota archaeon
AGGCAGCGAGGTTGTCCCCTCTATGTTAAGCGGGTTCTGCGTGGCCAGCGCTATGAAGGGCTTCGGCAGAGATATCGTCTGGTCGCCTATGGTCACCTGCTTCTCCTCCAGCGCTTCGAGAAGCGCCGTGGTAGTCTTGGGTGGTGCCCTGTTAAGCTCGTCCACGAGCAGTATGTTGGTGAATATGGGCCCCTTCTTCAGAACTATGTTGCTTTTGTCGTCGAGGTAGGTATAGCCTATAATATCCCTTATCTCCAGGTCGGGCATGCCCTGTATCCTGTTGAACTCCGCGCTTACCACTTCTGCCAGTGTCTTTGCCATTGTTGTCTTGGCTACTCCAGGAACCCCTTCGAGCAGCGCGTGTCCGTTTGCAACCATGGCTATGAACATCAGCTTTATCACATCCTCCTTGCCCGCTATCTTCTTGCCTACCTCGCTCCTTACGTTCTCGTAAACCTCTTTAGCGTCCACACAAAAACCTTATTAATTTAACTATAGGAACTAATACTGAATATGCAGTAAACATTATAAAACTCTCGCAAGCAAAGCGAAAAACTGCACTGCGGACGTGGAGGTGAAGACATGATAGGCAAAAAATCAGAGTTAAAGGGAGATGCACTTATAAACGACGTGGTAGAGATACTCGAAGAGCGCAAGAAGAAGGGTGCGCTAACCTACGAGCAGCAGAGGACGTACGACCACGCGAAGATTCTAGAGATTCAGAAAAAGAAAGCTGAAAAAGAGAAGAAGGAGCTGGAGGAGTTGGGCATACTCAGCGCTCCCTCGATAGTGAAGATACTGGAGATATCTCCAAAGAACGTCCAGGTCCTTACCCAGCTGCTGGCCAAGGAGCAGAGGGTATTCACAGAAGAGGAGAAGAAGAAGATAATCTCAATTGTAAATAGCTGAGTGCTATAATGCATTGTATGGGGTACTGTGGTGCTGATGGAAGAAGCCGAGGAATCAAAGGAGAGAAGAGAGGAGTATGCGAGAGTCATCGACTTCATGCTCAGCGGAAAGTCTTATTCTAATAGGGCCGAACCCATAGCCCAGCTTCTTGGTGAGGAGTGGTTTACGCTTCTTGAGGCGCAGCCCAGGGAATCTACCACGCTTAATCTGGGGGAGCGCGTTTATATAGGCAGGAACGAGAGGGACAAGATCTATCTGATAAAGGGAAGGATAGGATATGAAGACCTGACCCAGACCGCGAAGAACGAGCTGCCGAACGTGGTGATGCAGATAATACTGGACAACGAGGCGAGGTTCGTAGAAGTGTTCAACAAGTCGGGGCCGCTGAACATAAGGGAGCACTCCCTCGAGCTGCTTCCCGGGGTAGGCAAAAAGCACCTAAAGGCGATACTGGATGCGAGGGAGACTAAGAAGTTCGAGAATTTCTCAGATATAAAGAGCAGGGTTCCGCTGCTTCAGGATCCGGCGCGCCTTATACGCGACAGGATAGTGAACGAGCTGACCGGCAACGAACGCTTCTACATGTTTACGAAACCCTACAGGAAAAGATTTGTATAAAAGAAACAGGGAAATCAATCTATTCCTATCTTTTTTCCAGGTGGAGGGGAAGTACTATGAGCTTCCTCTTGGCGTTCATCACATTTATCTCTACTATGTAAGCGCTGCCTCTCTCCCCTACCACAGTGCCGATCTTGCCCTTGTATCTAGGATGCGGTGCATCCCTGTAGTTGCTCTTCGGTATTATGGCTACCTTGTCTCCCACGCCGAACCTCTTTATCTGGCTGCCAACGTTAAGCATGGAGAGCTTGTGATGCCTCACTATGTTCCTTGTCCTTCTCGAAAACGTGCCTTTCGATTTCCTAGTCATAAACGCACCATACGGTCTGCCTATTTGGTTAACGCATTAAAAATGCGACTATCCATGAACGGTATATAGAGATTAATCGCAAAGTATATAAATATAAACATAAAATGCATTACGACGTGCCGTTGCGTCACGTTTTATAGACGGCGAGGTGTTTTGATAGCAGATAAAGCCGCCCAAACGCGGAAAAAGGTTTTGTTGAAGCCGACGTACCACGTCGTGAACATAGTCGCGAATGCCGATCTGAATACTTATCTTGACCTTTACGGCCTGGCCAACATATCGCACGACATAGACTACGAGCCGGAGCAGTTTCCCGGTGCGATACTCAAAATATACGAACCGAAGGCCGCGCTCCTCCTCTTCAAGAACGGCAAGATGATATGCACGGGCGCGAGGACAGTGGCCGACGTGAAGAAGGCCATCGCAGAGGCCGTGGAGCTGATAAAGAAGTACAAGAAGTCCCAAAAATCCAGGTAGGCAAACAGACGCATAAATGCACGCCAAATACCGATGAAATACGTCTGAAAAGGTGCGTATACGTCAATAACTAAGAATGACCAAAAAGTATTTAAATGGAATAGTATAATCATATAGCACGCAGTTTTACGCTGTTTCTGAAAACCCTATTCTCATCCACCCAAGGCGTATGCATTGCATACGCCTTATCTTGTTTACCTTCGTAATTATACTAGGTGTAAATGCCTAAGGTTTTCTATTCCCTCTGGAGCCCTTGTTCTATTTCCTTATACCTATAACTACCTCCTCTACTATCTTACGCATTCCTACAGATACTCTTTCTTCCTCAGAAGATATCCTTCTACCTATAAAGTCTATGTATCTGCTGACGTAGCT
>JAKAXF010000015.1 GCA_021816645.1 Microcaldota archaeon
TTGATTAATGGAATTGAATCGCAAAACGAGGGTTTAGCGCGAGCGAAGTGTCTTCGGGACGGAGCGTGCCACCGACTCTACAACCTGAAGATCGCGCAACAGGGAGTTGAGCGAGGCCCTGAGGGCGGTAGTGTCCGTAGCTGTTACCACGACTTTCAGCGTCTTGCCGAGATCGCTAACTGACATGCGGCTTCTTTTGTACTTGCCCGTCTGGACAAGCATGCCTGTATAATTCAGCCCCTTCCTTTTCTGGATCGTAACGCTGGCGCTGATGGTACCGAATCTGGTGTGCGTTTCGCCACGCTTATCGGTTTTCATTGTGCCCCTCCCCACATTTGTATTTGCATTTCGGCCTGGTCTTTTATTCACTTGCTTTTCTTGGCGCCGGATTCGTCTACTCCGGCGTTCTTTGATGCTGACAGCATGCCTATTCCTATCTTGGCGAACTTGTACCCTATGCTCGCGAACAGCGCCAGCACTACGAGGAGTATCAGCGTGGAGGCGTACGCTCCGAAATGCATGCTCGAGAACGCAGAGGATATGGCCGTGTTTAGCGCGCTCTGGATTGATACGTTTGTATTGGACTGCGGAGTTGTCGTCGTCTGCGTCTGCGTAAGCAAGGAGAAGCTTCCGTTGCTTATGCCCTGAAATATCGCGTACGCCTGGTAAAAGGTGAACAGCAGTATTACTACCCCTACAGCGAGTAGCGTATAACCTACAGCACTATTTGACGACATGGGATCAGCTACTAGTCACGTTGATTTCGGAGAACGCGCCGTCCTCACCTATCACTCTTATGCTGTACGTCTGGTTGCTGAGTATGGAGGTGTAAACCCTAGGCCCGACTTCAGAGTGCACGGCGCTTGGCCCTATGGTTATCGGCGCTGAGAACGTAAGGGTCACGTTCGAACCTGGTGCAAGAGTGTACCCGTTTGTGCCCTCAACTTCCTGTGCGTCAAACGGCAGCGAGAGTGTGCCGTCAGGCATTACGATAAATCCTAGAACGTCGTGGAACATGTTGCTGAATGTGTGCGCGGCTACAATCGTTCTTATGCTAGCGTTGTTCAGATCGCCCATCCTTGACGTAAGATTCATGACCATCGCGCGTGCCTCGGTTTCGCTTATCCTGTTGTCGCTGTAGTTCTTCAGCACCCCAAGAATCTCGTTGGCTGTGCTGTATATCTCTGTGTTGTGCTCCTCTATGCTTGATATGTCGTTCGCGTTGATGCCAGTGGAACTCTGCAGATAGCGTAGCGTATTGCTGAAGTTTCCTGTCAAGCCTCCTATCGCGGTTCTGGCGCTAGAAAGATTGAGAGAGGAAAGGTTTGCATTCATTCCGATCGCGGCGCCCAGGTGAGCGAGCGCGCTGATGTTTATTGCGCTGGTTGAGGATCCGCCGACAAGCTCACCAACTATCTCCGATATGTTCTGAGTATACGACGGGCCTATGGATCCGTAAGCACCCTGGTCGCTTGAGCCAGCTGCGCTTGTGGAATTGCCCTGGTATGGCATCTGAGCCGATACGTTTAGACCCGCTGATGCCTCGGTATTGGACGAAAGAGTGTTTACAATGGTCTGCATGTAGCCGTACACGAGCACGTGCTTGAGAACCACGCTCGTATTAGCGTTGTTCCTTACTGTTACGGAAAGCTCGGTGCTGTTCCCTACCTGCGAGATAGAGGCCGAGGTTATGGATATGTTGCCGCTGGCGAGCTGCAGGCGTTCATGCTCGCTGGCTCTTATCTTGCCCCTAAATCCTACTGAGGCAGAAGTCGAGTTTACTATAGTAGCGCCTATCGCAACCGCCCTGGCGCTAGGCACCATGACGAATATCGTCTGGTTGCCGGAGTATATCTGTATTATGCTAGGATTCACTTCCACCAGGACCCCTCCTGAAGTGGAGTTTGACCCGGATATTTTGACGAGCAGCCTGTTGTTCGGAACGCTGACGTTGTAAGTATTGCCGTTTATGGTTATCGTTGCCCCGGTTATGTTGAACCTGACCATGTCGAACGCTGCACCAGTCTTCTTGGCCACTGCGACTGTTTGTGTGAAGTTTACCAGCTGCATCAGATTTATCGAACCGCTCTGCGCCACGTTCACGAAGCCCGTACTGTTGGCGTTGCCCGCCTCATGAAGCGATATGCCAGAATAGCTGATTACCAGCGACTGGGTACCGTTTGGCACCTGCGGCGGGTCAGTCAGCTGTATTACGAACGCGCTAGACAAAGGTGCCGATGTTTTTGGTGTGTATATCACGACCGCGATAGCGATGAGTGCTAGGATTATTAGTATTATAGCATATTTTCTGCCGGACATCCAACCATATAATATAAGATACGCTATCTATTTAAAATTATCATAATCGTAAGGTACGTGGTCTTAGGTCAAATCCGTTTTGCTTGGTTGAGAAAAGTAGTGTGACGCTACAGTACCTATGCATCTATGCTTGTACCTCGTCATTTTTGATCTCTTCGCATTTTATTGAGGCTTCGCTCTCGACCCTTTCGGATATGGCGCCGTCCCCGTCGTATAAGAAGCTGGTCAGCTTTACCTTGTAATCGTCGGGAAAATTGTTCGGCCTCGTGTACAGCTTTATCCGCTTTTCTATGGAAGACCCGGGTTTCAGTATGCCGACCTTTGTCCTGGCCGCGTTCAGCTCCTTGTCGTGGGCCAGGGATAGCGGCGACACGACGTTTATCTCGCATTCGCACCAGAACGTCCCTTTCCCAGAATTGTTGAACTTCAGCTTCATTTCAGCCTCGTTCTTGAAATACGCCCTGAAACGCTCAGGCTCGAAAGTAATGGAGAGATCTATGTCGCCCATGTAAACGCCCAATAAAGATTGCACAACAAAAAATAAATATAAGTCGTTTGTCTTGCAAAAGCCATGGGCAACATATAAATACATTGGATGGATTCTTATCCACGTTCAGAGCGTGAGGCAATGTCTGACCTGGTGAGTATTTGCCACATATGCGGCAGGGTTGCGGAAAAGAGGTGCAAAATGTGCGGAAGGCCAGTGTGTGACATACACTATGACAGCAAAAGCGGACTTTGCGATTCGTGCAAGCGTGGCAGATTCGTCAAATGAGCGGGAAGCCTATCCTATTCCATATATCGGCAGAATTGCAATACGTTTATAATTCTTTATAACGCAAACTCTATGAGGTGAGTCTGTGTTCGAATTAAAGATAGATGACGCTAGATACTGGAAGAGTTGTGTTGAGGCCATCGGCAGCCTTATAGACGAGGGTGCGTTCAACATAACAAAAGAAGGGGTGTCGCTCAAGGCGATGGATCCTTCGGGCATAAGCATGGTATCGTTTTTCATACCGAACAAGGCGTTCTCCAAATACGAGGTTGAAAAGGAAACGAACGTTGGATTGAACCTGGACAACCTGGTCAAAGTACTTAGCAGCACGGCGGGAAGCGAGCAGCTGGTAATGAAGGACAGCAACAACAGGTTCGTGCTTGAGTTTATAGGGCAGAACAGCAAGAGAAAGTACAGGCTGCCTATGATAGAGGTCAGAAAAGAACCGGAAAAGGAGCCCAAGATAGATTTCGAGTCCCTTATCGAGTTGAAGAGCGATTCGTTCAAGGAGATGCTGAAGCACGCTAACCTCATGTCTTCTTACATAGGCTTCAAGGTTGAAAAGAGCATGCTGTCCGTAATGGCGAAGGGGGATACGGGCGAGCTCGAGGAGGAGTACTCGGTCAACGGCGAGATGGTCAAGAAGATAGACGCGGGCAAATCTTCTTCTGCTACCTTCAACGAGGATTATCTCTCGAAGATAGTCGGCGCTGCGCCGCCAGATTCGACCATCGTGATGCACCTCAAGACTGACGAGCCGATGAAGGTCGACTACAGGATAGGGGACGCCAGCGTGCTCTACTATCTCGCGCCCTACATAGAAAGCTAATGTACAAGCGCATTACGGTAGTATTATGGCAAAATCCAAGACGAAAGAGAAAAGGGAGGTAGGGTCTGAAATCGTAACGGTATGGGAATTTCCAAATAAAAAAGATGAAAAGCCCAAGACCGATAAAGACGCCGAGAGACGTGACATACTCTCACGCCTACGCCAAAATCTACACTCAGGAAAATGATGTAAGACCTCAGTTTTTCAGTGAGGCAATCGTCCATGAGCTGAGAACGTACCAGGCGAAAACTGGTATGAAGCTCATGAATCTCTGGCGGAAAAATAGGATTCTTCTATTTATCTGCGGTTCGCTCACGACCCGCCGCTGAAGCGTATGGTACTTCTCGCTCATTTTGTTAAGTCTTACTGGAAAAAGTGCTGGTTAGAAAAAGTTAATAATTTGCTCGTTGCAGTAAGTATTGGCGATTAGATGAGAGTCCTTGTGTTTGTTCCCCCGAACGATTTCAGCGACGAGTCCGTTGATATGGTTAGGATGTTCTTTGAGAGATGGAAGGTGCCGCACGATATAACGAGCTACAGCAAAAAGGAATGCGTGGGCTCTCACGGCGCCACGTGCACCCCAGACATAAATACCAACAAGGTAAACTACGCGGACTACGACGGGATAGTTCTTGTGGATGGAAAGGGCATAGAGACTTACAAGCTGCACGAGTTCAGGCCGCTGCTCGACCTGGTAACTCAGTTCAACAGCAGTGGAAAGCTGGTGTGTGCGATAGGAAACTCGATAAGGATACTCGCTCGCGCGAACATAATCAAGGGCAAGGTGATAGTCATTCCTGACGACGAAGAAACCAAGAGGGCTGTGCTCCTGTTCCACGGAGTCCCTTCGAACGAGGGCAGCGAGCTTGCCGACAATATAGTTACGATAAAGAGCTACGACGACATAGAGGGCGCCATGCCGGCTGTGCTGGAGAGGATGGGAGTAAAGTAATGCGGGAGGTGTTTCGGTGCACGAGGACATGAAGAGGCTGGTAAGGAGCCTCGCTGGAGAGAGGATAAAGGTGCTTCTCAACCTCGCAAAGTCCGAAATCGATCCATATTCGGATTTTGCTACAAGCTATGTCAAGCTCGCCAGGAAGATAGGCTCTCACTACAAGATAAGCATCGACAATAGTATACCGTACTGTAAAAACTGCAACTGCGTGCTGGTCCCTGGAAAGAACGCAAGCGTCAGAGTCGCGAGCAGCAAGAAGTTCGTAGTATACAAATGCGAACGCTGCGGTGCGGAGGTGCACATCCACTACAAAAAGAAGAGCCAGAATGCGTCTTAGCTCCTCGCTTATCCTTGGTGCAGCATCGCATAGAGCTCCTCTGCTTCTTTGGGGCTCAGCTCTTCGCCCTTTCGGTTCCAGAATCCGCTGCTCCCTGTTCCGCTTCCCGAGTATCTCGGCACCACGTGCACGTGGAAGTGAAATATTATCTGCCCCGCAGCTCTGCCTGTGTTGGCGCCTATGTTGACTCCGTCCGCGCCCAGTTTGTCGATCGCTTTCTTGGCGTAATCCCTTGCCTTGAGGAAAACGTGCGACACTACTTCGTCCGGTGCTTCGGCCACATCCCTGTAGTGCTCCTTCGAAATGACCAGCAGGTGCCCTCTCGTCAGTGGATATTTGTCGAGTATCACAAAGCATAACTCGTCCTCGTACAGCATCTTGCCTTCCGCTTTGCCGTCGCGTATGCTGCAGAATATGCACTCTTTGCCTTCCTTTCCGGATCTTTTCTCCATGGGCACGCCCACACTTCACGTTTCACGGCTGTATCCAATCTATCTCGTAGTATTCGTATTCGCTGCCCGGCAGCTCTATACGCCTCGCCTTGTAGTAGGTAACCGCCGTCTCCCTGTCTGCTATGGCTATTATTAACTCTAATTTGTGCTGCTTCGCCTCGTTTATTACAGCGGAGAGCTCGCTCCCACCTATGTACTCGTTCTCTCCCAGGGACAGCATAGCGTACTTTGGTCTGTCCGTGCTCGGTTTTTCTATGTTGCCACCCTTCCTGTGAAACAGGACGAAGTCTATGGCAAGCTTCTTCCTTCTGCTCTTCCCGGGTATCGCCAGTATGAACGTCTTCCTTACAGAATGCGCGACCCTTATCGCCCTCGCCCACTCAGAGATAAGCATCTTCACATCGCGCGGGAACGCGTGCACCACGTGCTTTGAATGCAGCCAGTTGCTGTCCATCTTTAACGGGTTGGCTCCCGGGAAGTATATCCTGAAATGCGTTCCGAACTTGAAACCGGTCTTAACCACGTACCCCTTCTCCCTCCAGTCCGAGTATACCTGGTAGAGTTTGAAGAAGTCTCCGCGCCATTTCGACGCGAGAGCAGAAACGTCGGATTTTGAATAGTTAGAAAGCGAGAGCACGCCCTTCTCCATCAGAAACAGGGTTTCGAATATGTCAAGCTTGTTCAGTGAGCCGTGGTTGTTCACCTTGTAAGTGCCGTACTGCCCCAGCCAGTACTTTTCGTACAGCTCCTTCCCGACCTTCTCGTCCTCTATGATAGTCGTCATGTCGGCAGGAAAGAACACGCCGAGCACTTTTTCCGTACCCATCCTGAGCTTCGACGCCGGATACTTTTTGACCGGAGTCTGTCCGGGCTGCTTCGACTTCTGGGCGTAGCTTGCGTCCTTTATTATGAGCCCGCGGTCCCTCCAGTCCTTGTAGGTGAAGTAGCGGGCCATGAACTTCCTGCTCGAAGCAAACGACGATGCGTATTCGTTGAACGTAACGCGGCCGCCCTTCTGGTCAAAGCACTCCGCGTTCCTCACGTCCAGCAGGTACAGCGCCTCCTCCGGAGTAAGCA
This sequence comes from Microcaldota archaeon, assembly GCA_021816645.1. The sequence goes on from JAKAXF010000015.1 coordinate 6,745, forward strand.
CGAGCTTCCCATCCTTCATCTGGCCAAACTCTCCGTTCTTCAGGCTGTCTATCGTAGACTGGTCTGTGGAATAGACCATCTTCTTCACACCGTCAAAGCTTAGCGATAGCATGCGTTCACTCTTCGTTCCTGCTTTCGTACAGGCTGTCCATTACCTCTTTCTCTATGTCGGTTATTTTTGATGGAAATATTATCAGCGCGGGACCGATTCCGAACTCTTTTTTCTTCGCTTCCGCAAACGTGCAGAAAGTGTGCCTTCCGTTAGCGTGCCCAACGTCCAGCATTACGATTATCTTGGTTCCGTCGCTTATAACTCCTTTGCGGTAGTGCGCTTCCGCCGCCTCCAGCTCCTCAAACGCGGTCTTCAGATTCATGGAGCTCTTCCTTGCCTCCGAATAGTCGAGGAGCACAAGCGAGTGCATGCCGTTGGCCAGATTTCTCTCTATAGTCTCGTAGAAAGAGACCGGCTTGTACCTCTCGCTCCATTCTGGTATGGTAGTTACACTGCCGAACCTGTAAAAGTCCAGACCGCTCTCTCCCATCGCCGCCGCTATTATAGATCCTGCGTGCAGCACCTCTACGCGCACGCCGCGCCTCTTCGCTTCAATGTAGAGTATCTTGTGCGTTGTGGCCATGAGCGGATCGCCTCCTACCAGCACCACGACGTCGTGCCCCTCCGCCTCGTTTACTAACTGGCCAGCACCCTCTTCGAGATCGCCCCTTGAGAGCCTGCGAATATCCTTTCCGGAATCCTTTTCTATATCTTTTAGATACCCGTCTTCCACAAAGCTGGTGTACTCCTCAACGTAGGGTGTGCTTTTCTTTATTATTCCCAGGGCCCTCTGAGGCAGATCACCCCTTGACAACCCCAGCCCTATGAGATAGAGCAACGCATCACATCTATTCGCTTATTCCCTGCGGAGTAATCTTTATTACGCATTCGCCCTCGGGCATGCTCGGCGAGTCGACCAGCCTGACTATCCTTTTCTCCTCCTTGCTCTTCCTAAGGTACAGCATCGTAGTCGCGGCGTGGGCCAGGATGTTGCCGCCTATCGGAGTTGTTGGATCTCCGAAGAGTATGGCTGGGTTGTCCATCACCTGGTTCGTGACGTAAACCGCCAGGTCGTACTTGTCAGCGAGGCGCTGGAGCCTGTGCAGATGCATGTTGAGCTTCTGCTGCCTCTCCCCGAGCGCGCCCCTGCCTACGTATTCGGACCTGAAGAGCGCGGTAAGCGAGTCGACAATTATGAGCTTGACGTTCTTCTCCTGAATTAGCTTTTCAGCCCTTTCCAGAGCCAACGTCTGCTCGTCCGTTGTGTGCGCAGAGATAACGAATATGTTGGACAGCGCTTTCTTTGGATCCAGGCCCATCCTCTTCGCTATCTCCTCTATTCTCTCAGGCCTGAACGTGCTTTCGGTGTCTATAAACAGTGTAGTACCTTCAAGTCCGCCCTTTTCCCTTGGCAGCTGGACGTCAACTGCAAGCTGGAAGCCTATCTGCGTCTTTCCGCTCGCGAATCTGCCGTAGGTCTCGGTTATGCCGTTTGTCTCTACTCCGCCTCCTATCAGTTCGTCAAAATCCTCAGAAGCCGTTGTTATCCTGCCTATTGTCTTCCTCTTTTCCGATATCTCCTCTCCAGTAGAGAAATTGAGCGTGACGGCCTCCTGCGCTGCCTGTATGGCTTTCTTTGCAGCGTCGGGGCTTATCCCGGCAGTCTCAGACAGAGCGAAAGGAGCCGTGGCTGCCACCTTGTCCAAAGTGTCTATACCCGCGGCCCTCAGCTTGGCCGCCGTTGTCTCGCCTATTCCCGGCAGGTCCTCCAGCTCTCTAACTACTTTCTCCTTCGCCATCAGAACACGTAGTGACGTTAAACAAACTTTATTAATAGTTGGGTAGAATAAGTATTTAAATAATCAGGTAGAAATTGAAAGTACAGGCTAGAGAGCAGAAATATCCGATTAAGAATAAGTGCCAGCGTGAGAATCACGCTGGCAAGGCGACCAGTTCTTTACGACCCTCCTACTTAGAGAATTCGTAATTTACTTACCTTGGTAAACCTTAAAAAACTTTGTTATTATCGGAAGTATTTCACAAAAATGGAATAGTATGAACATCCTTACGCTTGATTGGAAGGGTGCTTTGCTCGGCCTGGGCATAGCGCTCGCTCTTCTAATCCTCGGGGGTGAACGCTTCGGAGTTTTCTTCGTGCTTACGCTGCTGTACTTCCTTATAGTGTCCGCGATAGTGACCTACGTAGGGAAGGAGACTAAAGTCGATTTCCATTTATACCAGAAGAGCAGGGGCATCAGGAACGTGATCGCCAACGGACTCCCGGGCCTCATATTCGCTGTTTTGTTCTTCGTGCTTGCACCGCACGGCTTAGGTTTGGAAAAACTGGCGGTTTTAGGATTTGTAGCTAGCGTAGCTGCGGTAACGGCCGACAAGTTCAGCAGCGAACTCGGAGTTCTTGATGGGGTGCCTAGATCTATTATCAGCCTTAAGCCCGTGAAGAAAGGCGTGTCCGGCGGAGTCACGTTGCTGGGTACGGCCGCGGGGCTCACGGGGGCGATGATCATATCGCTGGCACTGATTCCTATACCGCTTATGGACCCCGCGCTGGGGCTGAATCTCGCTGCTGCTGGAGTTATAGTCATAATTGCTGGGTTCGCCGGCTCGGTGGTGGACTCGTTCCTTGGGTATTACGAGGAAAAAGGGTTTGGTAACAAATACACTACAAACTTCGCGTGCGGACTGGTGGGTGGTGTTATAGGGATAATACTGTACGTCCTGTTTGTGTGAATCCGCCGGAATGGACCTGATACGGGCAGACAAGGCTACAACAGAAACATTTTTGTATCTGAAAAATGAGATAAAATTGATGCGATGCCTACAATAAGCAAGAGCAAGACCGAGACGCTCAGTATCAACATAGACTACGGAGTGATAGTACTGATGGGCGATAACCCTGCGCATGACTCTATTGAGCCTATGGACAACAACGAGGTCGTCCGTCTATTGAAGGTGTTCGGAACAGATACCAGAAAGATAGATGCGAATTTCATGATCGATGGAGAGGGAAGTGTTCTTAGGGACATAACGGTTATACGGAGGTCAGGAGTTGACGGACCAAGGACCCCGACAAAGTCTGAACTAGAAGAGATAATCGGAGTAATGAACGGGTATATGAGCGGCAAGGAGACCTCGTGGACTTCGGTAAGCAGTGAAGAAGATATTATGGTTTACGTAGAGAAGGGTTCGAAAAATGGCGAGATAGTGGTCAGGGGTTCGATCACCGAAGTGTCTACGGGACGCACGAGGGAAATGAGCGCGCAGGACTCTGCTATGCTGATCGATGTGCTCGACCGGTTGGAGTACGAGGAGGCACCCGATAAAAGACTGCGCATGGACGGTCTGTGGGTGCATAATGAAGAGGACGGGACCGCAGACGAGTTCGTAAAAATCAAGGAAATCATGAACATGCTAAGATGGAAGTATTTTAGAATGAGAACGGATAGCTGAATTTGCGGGGGTTATATATAGAAGCCTCAAATGTTACCTTTTTCTAACATAGTTTTAGCATGT
>JAKAXF010000130.1 GCA_021816645.1 Microcaldota archaeon
CCGATCTTGAGGATGGCGGGAATCCTGTTGTCGTCAATGGTGAATTGGCAGGCGTTCCATTTGTCCCATAAAAGCCCACTGGCACCGTCTGAATGAAGAACTCGTACCAAGGAAACGGGAATATCGCAAGGAACTTTGTGATCCACGATCCCTGAGAGACCATAAAGTAATCGCCAATCGGTATTTCTATAGCAGCGTCATACGCTTCAAACCACGTTGACATGAGATCGTAGAATAAAATCTTCGATCCTTGATAATTGAAGAACGTCTGTCCGAGAATGCCGCCTGTCCCGTCTCCGGCTCCAGGTGCGGCCATAATCGTGTTATACCATGCCGCCCCTACGACATTTGGAGGTTGATTTCCGAGTAAGGCGCTTCCCATTATGGCCGGTAATCCTATGTCGCCGAATATCGCGCCGCGCGTTACTCCAAGCATGGAGAGCGTGTAGTAATTCATAGCCGAGAAGAAATACTGGAAGTCCTGCCCGCTTATCGTGATAACGCGCTGAACGCCACGCGCTGAACGCCATCGTTGGACCTCTACAGGAGAAGTCACTATACCGATCATGACGGTCTCGAAGGCATCATATCGCTGCATGCTTATGATGACGAGCGACATGGGCGTGACAATTTCTGTCCACGACGGGCCATAATTTGGCCCTCCGGGACCGCCAGGGGCCAGCATGAGATTGAACGTTCCTGGTTCCGTATTACGGATGTTCTTGCTGACTTGGCAGGAGAGAATACCGGCCTCATTGCCTATCATCGTGTACTTTCCGCCCTCGTAAGGGTAGATTTCAACGTAACATCGTGGCGCGGACGAGTAGGCTGTCATTTTTAGGGTATTCCAAGAGTAAGCATGGTGGCCTCTCTCGTTGGCGATCCGGCCCCTCTTTCCATCTGTTTCGCCGCATGAACGGCGGCACTAGCGAACTTTTCCACGCCGCCAACGGCTGCGCTGATAGCGGCGTCCCATTCCTTGATTACATGCTCTGAGTCGCCAACGTACTTTGCGAATCGTTTGAAAACATATTCCGCGCCGTGAAGAACGTCTTTGTTCGCGCCTACGCGATTAAGGCGAGCCCTTTGGTTCTCGTCCTTCTGTAGATTCTTTATTAAGTTAATGCTCTCCTTGGAATGAGGATGCATTAACAAGCTATTTGCGGCTTGCAATGATAAGTGAGATCCTCTTGGATTCATGAGAGCGGCTACTTTCTCTTGATAGCTAAAATCTGACATACCAGATTCAAGAACATTATGAAGATAGCTCATAGGTGACATAAGCTGCGTTATTTGCTCTCCGGCAAAGTAAGGATTGCCTCCATGCTTCATGGCATAAACAGTTTTATTTATCGCAAAACGCGACCACGCCGTTCCCATTGCCTTCTTGTAGGCCGATGCGCCCAAGAACTTTTTAACGCTCGCGTGGCTTGTAAGTCCGCCCGCCTTTTCCATTGCCATATAATCCCACACGGCTGTCGCCGGGGTATTCATGACGTTATTCATGGAGTTCTGCAATCCGCCAACAGTTTGCAGGATTCCTTGACCGCTTCGCATGGCAGAGCCGCCACCGGCATAGAGAGCGCCCATGAGATTTATCAATGAGCCCTTGTTAACTACGCCGCCTGAACCTGCAACAACACGCAAGCTGTTATTCATGGTGTTCAAGACATGGGACTTATTAAGTCCTTGAGAGACAGCATAAGTTAATAGGTGACTGGCCCTGTTCTCCTGAGCCTTGAAATCCCTTGAATTACCGATGCCGAGCATCTTGTAGAGGCCTAGCGTGCTCGCGACTGTTTTATTGCTTATTCCAGCCCATCCGGCGGTATATTGTGCGTGTCCGACAGCCTCCATAACTCTATGAAACTGCGTTCTATTGCGCGCGGGTCCGCCATATTCCTGGAATAGACGCATTTGATCGTCTGGAGACAGACCATGCTTAGCAGCCCATCCGCCATAGCCCATGACAGCCGACATGAGGCCATTGGTGGTCGCGCCGCCACCGCGAGCCAAGCGTGCCATTCCTGTCCTAAGACTGGCATAAGGCTCTGACATGCCGACTACGGTTTTGGCTGCCGCTCCCAATATCCACGGGGATGCGCCGATTGCGGCGACCATGCCTATGGGATTATCCATAACGGCCCCCATCGCCCCGCCCATCATGAGGGAACCGCTATTAGGCGACATCTGCCGGGCCATAGCGATATTAGCCCGCTGCGCCTTGACGCCTTCCAGCAAGCGTCTATGCGTCGCCTGCTGTTCTTTCTGCGCCGCTGACAGATCCCCCGCCGCATTTGGCTTTATAGCCTTGAGCGTTCCCTCGCTATGCTTCTCGATCTTCTTTAGTGTGCGCTCCATCTTCCGCAATTCATGGCGGTCGCCGCCGAAGGCTGCATTGACACCTGATCCGCCGATACGCTTGATAAGGGATGCTTGATAAGAAGCGCCAAAGCCACCTAACTCACCTAACCTGGAAGATGCGTAATCCGTAACAGCTTGCGTAGCCGGATTGATGTTATAGCCAGTCAAACCGGCGAAATGGCCGTGGGATTCGAGGATACTGGCATGACGGGAGGCTAATCTCCTATGATGAGCGGTAGATACATCCCATCCTATGTTTTCCATAGAAGCGGCATGCTGAACTGCAGTTCTATTCATAGCCGCT
>JAKAXF010000131.1 GCA_021816645.1 Microcaldota archaeon
GGGCGTCATATCCATTCCAAAACCGGTAAGGCCTATGAATGTCCCATGGCCTGGCACATCGAAGAACACTACGTTCGGGATTCTCAATAGGTTCAGGTATTCTGCCGAATGTTTGGACGGGAATTGCCATACTGTATTCACTACAGGGTAAAAATTCTCATCCGTCATATCATGGAACCAATTCATATACATATCATTTAAGTCTTCGTATTCGCTAATCCCGTGCGCATCGAATACGCGAAGTTCGTCCGGACTGAAAACATGCTGCAGGGTAAGTTTTGAAACATTGCGCACTGCATCTCTGAGGCGACTGCATAACCTGTTGTATTGCTCATCGTCTATCGCGATACCCTTATCGATTAACAATTCGGCGATGAAGTCTCCCGCCATCTCCTCTTCTAGTTCTTGCCGCAAGGCATACGTGCAGTCTTCGACCGATTCGAGCATATCTTCGTGGCTAATCTTATGCGCAGCCATGTCGGTCTCGTCGTCGATGGCGTAACTATGCGTATCCATCCATTCGTAAAGGTTGGCCATGCTCTAGCCTTTTTGCTCATGCCCTCATTTTTTTGCGTTTTTCCTCCCCATCTTCTGCGTCGGAAACGCCGGACGCTATCGTATCTGCCTCCTGCGGCGTTTTAGATCCATCCGTTATGGTTCCTGCCTCCGTGCCGCCATCTTTCGGCGCCTTTTTCTGCCCCTTGATTATCGGCAGTCCGTGTTCGGCCCTCTGTTTGATGTTTTCCAACAGTTCCCGTTCTTCTTCTTCGGAATATTCATTGGGAGCTTTCTTCTCGTCTTTATCCTTTGCTCCGTTCTCCTTTTCCTTCTTCTCTTCAGCTTTCCTGGCCTTTTCCGCCTTTTCACTCTCAATTTTCCGCTTCCTTTCCTCTTCCTTCTTCTTCGCTGCCGCTTCCCTACGCTCCTTCGCTTGTTCCTTGCTGTAATATTTGCTTGCGCGTTCTCCCTCGCCTTCGCAGTATGGCGCGAGCATGAAAGCAGCCTCATGTCCGGCTGCGCGTTTCCCGGATACGTCGTATTCGAGTACAAGTGGCTCATCCGTGCCGAACCGTATTTTTATAATAGACCCCTTATCCGCCCCCTTGAGCATTTTCGAGATATAACCATAATTATAGGTTGCTATGGTCGGATGCTTCAGCTTCACATCAAGCTTAACGGGCTTATTGTATTTCATCGTATCGGACACCGAAGAAAAAGTTATTTTCCCATTGGCAGCTTCAATGGTCATGTAGCTGGCGTTGGCCGCCTTGATGTGGGCAAGTATATCCTTGAGCGTTTTCGCGTCGATCTCGAATTGCGCCGAAGAGCCGCTCATGATCTTCTTATCTTCCACTTTCACTCCGGGCCGTATCTCCCCGTATTGGATTTCGGATTCCTGGTCGCCAAGCGACACGTCAAGATGATTGGGGTTTTTAGCAGGTTTTATAACCAATGAGGTGCCCTTCGCCATGCCCCTGAACATGGCAAGCAACGAATCTGGATCAAGGATGTTAAGCGACCCGTATGTAGCTATATCATAGGTTTCGAATGCCGTTTTCGGTATCGTGATTGATACAGCGGCGATGCCGCTCGGATCAAGCGTTTTTAGCGTTATGCCGTCCTTGTCGATCTGCAATGGGATTTCGTCGAGCAACGGGGCTGCTGCGGCTAAAAAGTCCTTGAAGACCGCTGCGTCAATCTTCAGGTTCTTTATCACCGCCAGCTTCGGCTTCGTTTCGTCTTTGCCATTTGTCATACCATCACGATTGAGCTACGCATTTAAGCTATTTAAACATTTGCGAGCTATGCAGTTTGCTCCCGTATGGTCTGGCATGCCAGGCAAAACGATATATTTAACAATATGAGCGAGAAATCCCACATGATTGGGATTCGGGACGGTTTGGTGCCGTAAGGGGACGCTTTCCCCCCCTTACGGCCCCTCTCTTAGCTCCTAAGGTCCTGCTCAAAGCCCATGGGCGGGAGTTGAACCCACACGTGTTGCCACACTGGGGATTAGTCCCGCATTACCGTTCTGCCACCCTGGCACATTAACGGACAGCACCCCCTCGAGGTCGAGGAGCTTTAATGCGGAAGTCACGCATGCAGGCGTTCTTTCTCTTCCTGCCCCGGTATTTCCGGCGGAGCCTTCTGGAGAATGACGTGCGCACGGGGGAACTCGTGTTTTAGCTCTTCGATCTTCTTGGTAGGGAATTCATCGCTCTTGTAGATGAAGCCGAAATTGCCGCCATACACGGTTATCTGCCATTTTCCGCCATGCCCGCGCGCTACGTCCAGCGTCACCGGCATCGTAGCTTCTTCCGCAAAGTGGCCCGCCTGCCCAGTTCCGGCCAGCATGCCGTCTTGAACGGTCGGCTTCGGCAATGCCTGGGCCTGTTGGGGCATTTCGAAATGCTTGTCATCATAGGTTATCCTGGCGTCCGGCGTCACGAGCATCATTACCCTGTAGTGCTTCAGCGCATCGTTGAGGCGCCTTGCGTTAACGTTTTCGGCTACATCGGCGCCAGTGCTGTTCATCTCGTATTTGTTCGCCTTTGTCTGCCATCCGACAAGGCGGCCATCCTGGAAATAGCGTTCTACGCGTATCATGTCGCTTGGCGTAATCCTTTTCATGCTGCGCCATTCTTCCCATGTCAGATCGG
>JAKAXF010000016.1 GCA_021816645.1 Microcaldota archaeon
CTGCTATTATTAGCGTATCCATCGAAAAAGACCAATAAACTGGGATTACTTTCTGCTCTTCCTCCCTCTGCGCTTCCCCGCCGAAGCATTTTTCTTGCCCGCCGCCACGGTTGCGCCAATCCGCTCCGTCTCTTTAGCTTCCATGGGCCTTTCGTACCTGCCGCTGCTTATAAGCCACGCGTTTACAAAACTTATCACAAGGTCTATTATGACTACGGCGTAAAACAGCGCGCTGGCACCTGAAGTTATAAATAATATTACAGCGTATACCATCAACGCTACTACGATCAGAGAGAGCACGATGCCGAATGCGTCTTTCATGAAACAGCCCGTGAGATAGTGATTAATTACATAGTTATATTTATAACTCTTGTTGCGGCGTTAATCGCTTCACTCTCGCAGATACTGTTCAAAAGCACCATCACAGAAAGATTTTCAGGAGTTAAGTCTGTGATTCGGATCTTCAAGAAAAAGAAGATACTGCTGGGGCTGTTCGGGTACGTGGTCAGCCTGATAATATATCTTTTCGCTCTCAAGGCTGCGCCCCTTTCGGTGATATACCCTACGTTTGCGAGCAGCTTCATATTCATAGTGCTCTTTGCTACTCTCTTCCTCAAGGAAAAGATAACCGGTGCACGGCTGGTGGGTGTATTTTTGATATTTGTGGGAATATTCATGATAAGTCTTACTATATGATGTAACGTGATCCGATGCCGAACGAAAAAGTCAGGAACATATCTTTTCTTGTTGTCTCAACGTTCTTGGGGGCGCTGGGTCAGTTCCTGTTCAAGTACTCGTTCACTTCGTCCGCTTTCGCGGCGTTCCTCTCTCTTGGCGTAATAGTCTACTTTGCGTCTACGATAGTGTACTTCTACGTGCTGAGCAGGGTGCACCTCAGCTGGGCCTACAGCATAGGCGGTCTCTCATACATATTCGCGGTTATTCTAGCCGCTACAGTGCTCGGAGAGAGCGTGCCCACCCTGCGATGGGCGGGCGTAGCCGTGATATTCGTCGGGGTGCTGCTGATTGGCAGTACCTGATGCTCATTTGTACATGTTGGCAAGACCGGACACGTAAGGTATGTTTGCCTCTCCCCCTCGCCCAGCAACATAGCCCAGGTATACTCCGTAGAGCCACACCAGCACCCAGATTATACCCACGAAAGGCACGAACGATACAACAAGCATTACCGCTCCGAGCACCATCGCCTGTATGCCGTGAAACCTGACCCTTTCGGCTTCCTTCGCGTTTTTCATCTCCCCAGCAAGCAGATAGGCCACTATTCCTGAGAATATTCCGAAAAAGTATATAGCGACATATGTAAGGACCCTATCTCCCTTCAGACTTTCTCCCTTGGTTGCCATAAGTATCACAGAAAACATAACATGACAACATTTAAAAGCCCGCAGCATGATTCTTTTAATAACTTCGAGATAGGTGCCTGTGTGGATATTCTTATAAAGCGGCCATGGGTGGTTACGCAAGATGCTTCAAGGAGGATAATCAAGAAAGACGTGTTCGTGAGCGGAAACACTATAGACGAAATCGGAGACAGCATAGGAGTGCGGGCGGAATACAGGATAGATGCGGAGGGAATGATTCTGACCCCAGGACTAATCAATACGCACACACACGTTGCCATGGGCAGCATGCGCGGCATAGCCGACGATGTGCCCCTTGGTAAGTTCCTAGAGAAAACGTTCGCGATCGACGCGAAAAGGACAGAGCAAGATATACACTCGAGTTCGATAATGGGCATGCGCGAGATGGTGCGCACGGGAACCACTTCATTTCTCGACCTGTACTACAGCGAAGACATAATAGCGAAGGCGGCAAAGAGAATGGGGCTGAGGGCCTTCCTTTCCTGGGTCGTGCTGGACAAGGACAAAACCACGCAGAAGGGCAATCCCACGGATAACGCGGAAAACTTCATCAAGAGGTTCAGAAGCCGAAAGCCGGCCTTGATAAACGCGGGCGTCGGGCTCCAGGGCATATACGTATGCAACGATGATACTATAAGCGCAGCAGCCGATATCGCCGAACGCTACAATACAGTAATCCCGATGCACGTTTCGGAAACTAATGTCGAGGTTGACAACGTGAAAAAAGAGCACGGTCACGGTGTTGTAGAGCACCTGGACAAGCTCGGAGTTTTGAACAAGAGATTTGTAGCGGTCCATACGGTTCACGTTTCCGAAAAGGAAGTCAAGCTTCTGGCGGAGACGGCCGCGGTGTCGCACAATCCTATCAGCAACATGAAGCTCGGTAACGGTGCAGCGCCGATACACGAAATGTCAAAGAGCAGAGTCAACGTTACTCTCGGAACCGACAGCGTAGCCAGCAACAACAATCTTGACATGTTCTCCACTATGAAGTTCGCATCGCTGCTGCAGAAGAACAGGATGGGCGACGCATCAGAGCTGTCGGCGCAACGGGTTCTGGATTTCGCAACTATCAACGCTGCCAAAGCACTCGGCTATGGTAATCGCCTGGGCAGCGTAGAGGAGGGGAAGCTGGCCGATCTCATACTCATAGATCCGTATCCGAACGCCATTCCGCTTTCTCGCAGCAGCATTGTTTCCAACATGGTCTACGCGGTAAGCGGGCTTAACGTCGACACGACGATAGTTGACGGAGTGCCGCTGATGTTAGGAAAAGAACAATACAAAATATAACATGTACTTACATTCTTTGAAATCTCCAATCAAGGCAATTATTTTAACCTTTATTAGATAAAATCATATAATAAGATTTTATAATTTATAAAGCGATGCGCGATGGAGAAGCTCAAAACGAAGAGAGAAGTCTCGTGCGGTGCGATATTATACACGACTAGCGGCAACGAAATCAGCGTACTGCTTCTTGAGCAGGATAATGCGCACTACAAGAGGACGGGCAGCGAGGCTAAAAAGGTAGTTATAGACATAGGTCCCTCAGGCCATAAGGAGAAAAGCGAGACAGATGAGGTCACCGCGATGCGCGAGATTTATGAGGAGACAGGCCTGAAGGTACTGAGTTTTGACAAGGGATTCAAGTTTGACTTAAAATACGAGTTTGACACCACGGGAGACGGAGGAAGCAACGTGCATGTCATAAAGACAAGGAGGTACTGGTGCGCCAGGCTTCCGGAGGGCTACAAGCAGATGATACACATATCTCCTGAGCACAAAAGGTACTTCATGGAGCCCATAGACGATGCTATAAAGATGAAAGAGCTTGAGGACTCAAAGAAAGACGCGCTGAAGAGTTTCCGCGCCTATATAATGAAGGTCTAGAAGTGCTGGGCATTATCCCAAAATGCAACGATAATCACTTTCTCTGGAATCTCCTCCTGTGTGGTTTCCTATAGAACTGCTCCCTCTTCTTGATCTTTACCGGCTCGGACTCTATCTTCTTTATACCTTCGTCCAGGGTCTTCTTCAGGCCCTCGGCTATGAACCTCTTTGAGAAATAATCCGCTTTTGAGGCTATGCTTATCTTTGTAGCGTACAGCCTCGCTATCCTCCCCCTTATATCCTTCCTTCCGTTGCTCACTTTCTGGAGCTTGAAAAGCACGCCGTACTTGGGTGGTTTGCTCCCAAACTTTATGTGCTTGAAGAGCGCCTTCTCTGCTCCAAGGAGCTGCACGGTGCTAGCCGGCATAAGAGCAAGCTTCTCAAGGGATCCCGCCTTGCTCAGCAACTCGGCGGCTATCTTAGCGTCTGTCAGATATGTTATGTTTGGCATCAGCCTGTTCGCCGAACCGTTTATGTAGTTCTCCAGAGAGTTCAGCGTGTCATATAAGTTGTTGCTCAGTTTTGCAAATTCGAGCAGGGCGTCTTTCTCCTCCTTGTCTCCCTTCCTACCGATCGTTTCCCGTATCTTCTTGGCCATCGCTGCAGGGTTTCCCTCCTTTCCAACTATCTCCTCTACCCTTTCGCTTGTCAGCTCACCCTTCGCTGCAGATATTGCAAGGTCGGAAAGCGTCTTCGGATTTGATATGTTCAGCTCCGGGAAGTAGAGTCCAAACCATTCGCTAAGCCTCTCGTAGACGAGGTTGTATGACTTGTTTATCTGCAGGTATGCGTTTATCGCCTGCATCAGTGCGTACTCCTCGCTCTCGTAAGCGCTGCTTATCGCTCCCTTCGCCCCTTCTATCATCTTCTTTCTAAGTTCTTCTAAAGATTCGCTCATATAAGCACCTCCAATCCTCAATCGCTAAAATATGATACCTCTCCCACGAGGTTTATCTCGCACGCAACCACGGGCTCCATAAGCTTGAAGTTCTCAAGGACCGCCGGGTTTATCTCTCCAAACACACCCCTCTTCTTTCCATCTATGAGTATCTTCGCGCATCTGCCGGGTATGAACGCCGGATCATCGTCGTCCCCGATCTCGTACTTAAGGCCCAGGTAAGCCATTATCGACGCTACTGCACTTTTCACTTCGGCAAAGTTGACTTTCGAATCCTGGCTCACAAATGCAAGGTTGACCCTCTCATGCACTTTTCCATCTCTGACATCGAAGACGCTCCCGACCTCGAACATTCTCTGCGGCATTTTCTCGTGCACAGACCTACCGAGGTCCTGGAGCAGTCCTGGAAGCTCTGTACTCCTGAGCATAGTTATGCTCTCCGTCTTCGAGTACGCTATCGTTACTATGTCGTCGCTCTTTACGCGCATCGTGTTAGAGAATTCCGTCTCATCGTTGGTCAAATAGTTGTTTATCGCCTCCGTGAAGCCAAGGCCTATCATGTACCTTGCAACCTCATCGCCGTATTCGTACAGGTCTCCAGGAAGACCTACAGACACACCCCGTACCGGTACTGGCACTACCCTATCATAGCCGAAGCTTATGGCTATATCCTCTACCACGTCCTGGTAGTTCAGAACGTCAAGCCTGTATGGGGGCACCTTCACAAGTATATAATTGCCATACTTAGACGCCGGGTAACCCATCTTGTTGGCGTATCCAACGAGCATGCTCTCGGTCAGCTTCGCGCCTATCGTAGCGTCTATCTTATTCAGGCTGGTCTTTATCTCCCCGTAGCCCATGGTCGGCGTGGTCTCGCTTTTTTTCCCATAGCTTATCATTATCGGGAATATCTCCCCACCCTGGTCCATAAGCGAAGCTGCCAGAAGGTTGGCCGTGTCGTTGACTGTTTTTTTCGAAGTGCCAGTCACATCAACGAGTATGTTTGACGTCTTCTCGTTTATCGCCGTCGCTTTTGAATTTATGATGGGTATCATCGAGAGTATCTTCTCTGAATCTTTCAGGAATGGGTACACCCTTTTGCCCTTCCCTTCAATAGTGTTGGAGTACCTTATCCCCTTCGCGTGCTTTTCAATTATTTCGTCGAAGTCCATCTCTACCTCTGCGCCTATAGGCAGAAACTTGCCCTCGCTAGATGCATCATAAACCAGATTACCGTTGATTACGTTGTAGTTGTGCAGCCCTATCGCCATCTTCTTCCTGTTCCTCCCGTACGTATCTGCGAGTTTGTCGGTGAAGTTTATCATATACTTAAGCTTTCTCTCGTTGAGCTTGACGCCCTTGGCAACGAACGCGGCGATGTAAGGTCTTATTTTACCCACCCCGCTGCCTACTTCAATCTCTATCTGCGCTCCATTCTTAACCGAGTAGTAATCTTCAACCAGCGCTTTTTTCCCGGAGAAGTTGTCGATTGCCCTCTTCAATCCGTAGAAATCCAGGAGATCTGGCCTGTTTGGCGTAACATCTATGAGTATATCATCTCCCTTGACCTCCTCGACTTCCAACCCTATCCTGTTTATAACCTCCTTCAGTTCCTCTCTGTCCTTGAAACCGAAGTCGTTTATGTTAAACGTGACTATGGCCATCGTATCACAGTTCCAGCCTCTTTCTCGTTCTGAGCCACCCTATCTCGTTCTTGTACAGCGTTGTTAGCGCATCTATCTTGAGCGACCTGAAGAGCAGCCTGTCTAGTCCGGCTCCCCACGCGAGGACTGTCTTTTTAGTGCCGAGCGCCTTGGTTATCTCCTTCCTTATTATACCGGCCCCAACAAGTTCTATCCAGTCCTTCCTCTCCTTGTCGTAGTATAGTGCCTCCAGTCCGGGTTCCACGAACGGGAAGTAAGAAGGTTTAAACATAAACTCATTCGCGTTGTTTACATCAAAACCCAGGTTCTGGTAGAAGCTTTTGAGCGTGTATATAAGGTGCGCCAGATTCAGATTGTCCCCTATTATTATACCGTCTGTCTGGATAAGCTCGGCGAGATGCTTGTAGTCTATGCTCTCGTTTCTGAACACCTTCCCTACCGAGAACAGCTTGAGCGGGTACTCGCTTTTTACATCGTTGGCGAACCTGTACATGTAGTGCGCCGATACGCTTGTAGAATGGGTCCTTAGCAGGGCCTGCTCAGCGAGCTTCTCCCTCCACACCTTCTCCCAGCTGCTCTTATGCATTCTCTTGACCCTCTCGAGCAGAGCGGCGTCCTCTATTCCTATCTCCTTCGGATTTGACAGAAAGAACGTATCCTGCATCTCCCTGGTCGGATGGTCCTGCGGTGAGAACAGCACGTCGAAGTTCCAGAACGCCGATTCTATTATGGGTCCAGAAACCTCCACGAAACCCATGTCGAGCCATACGCGCCTTACATAGTTCACGAACTCCCTTACCGGATGCAAACGTGCAGAGTAGGTTTCTTCAGACGGCGCGCTTATGTCATACCTTTTGAGTGCGCTTTTCTTCCAAGCTCCCGAAGTGATTATGCCTTTCGTGAGCTGTCCTATCCCCTCAACCTTCTCGGCCTCTAGCATCTTCCTGCCCTCGTCAGTTATAGAGATACCACCCACCGTGCTCCTCTTCGTTATAATTATAAGCTTCCTCTTCTCGAGCGCTTCCATCTCACTCTTGTACTTCGTTCTGATTGCGGCCGCGTCACCACCCTTGCCCAGTTCCTTGAGAGCCTTCCTAGCCGTGTACTCGAAATCTTTCGCAGCAGCTTTGCTCCCTTCCGTGCTCAGCCTCACCATGTTTCCCTCTATAGTTATCCATCCATTTTTCTTTGCCCACATAAGACCTATTTCGTCTTTAATATTGGCAACACTCTCCTGCCCGCTTTTACTCAGGGACCTTACGAGATTCTCCTCGGGAAACCCGTCAAGATACTCCTTGCCTTCACCGGTAAGCTCCACGACTAGCGTTTCTTCCTTAGACGCATTTATAGCGTTTCTATCACGCAGCGTAGCTATGGCCCACATGACTTGGTCAGTGCTCAAGCCGGTTCCATCGAGTATCTCCTCCACGTTGCACTCTCTTCTGTCTTTTATGAAATTCAGGAGTTTGAGTTGATATTCGTGCAATTTGCCACCAGCGTTGCGCCGTTCACCTGCCTACCCTTATATATGTGTAGATTATGAACAGCAGGATCAACAGAGCTATGATTATGAAAGAGAAAATTCCAAGGTAATTGTATACGCCGGTGAAGAACGCAGATACCTCCGCCTGAAGTCCCTCGGTGATCACGAAAGTGAGCTCGAACTTCGAGAGCGGCTCCCCATAGAACCACGATATGCTGCTCGTGTTGGCGTAGTTGTTGGTCAGGCCGCTCGCCGGGGCGTCGGGTATCGGATATACGGAAGTTATCTTGGCGCCGCTCGGAAGAACGAAGGTCAGGGTAGTGTTGAGCGGAAGAACAGCACCGCTGCTCCCGTGCTCGAAGTTGAACGTGCTGGTATTGAAGGTGTAAGCGAACTCCCTCGGCGCTATTCTGCTAACTGAGGTCACGTTTGGTACGTAATAGCTCATAAGGAGCTCGGCCCTACCACCGCTGAATTCAGTTATGAGCGGTCCAGGCAGGAATCTGAATCCGTATACTCCCTTATTTGTGTTTATTATGTGCTGCGTCAACATCGGTCCTATGAGAGACCTCCACTCCTGTATGGTTAGATTCAGCGCAACCCTGTCCGTAGAATACTGCTTCATTGATTCGTTGCTTATCTGTACAGTAAGTATCTCGGTTACCGCGGCACTGGTGTTGGTGTTCAGCGTTACCGTGGTGTTGAGATTTGTAACAGTGTACGAGCCATACGAAACGTGAACGTAGAGCGCCGCCAAAAGCAACGCGGCGACCAGTGCAAGGGCAAAAGTTCTCAGATTACACACCCTGAATACACATTAATTATGCATTAATAAATAATTATGCCTCTTTATATGCTCTGACGGTCTGATACAACAATCTGGGCGCTTAAATGCATGTTATTAGGTTTAGGAAGATCGAAGGTTCTCTCAAGATAAGGGTGGACAACGCCGAGGACCTCTGGGCGCTGCAGAGGATACTATTTCAGGACGACGTAGTGAAATCAGAGAGCATGAGAAGGTTTAGGCCCAGCGAGGGCGATGAGGGGGAAATGAAGGAAGTAGTGATAACGCTACGGGTTGAAAAAACGGAGCTCGACAGGAACGCGCTCGCGCTGAGGGTTACGGGAAAGATAGTTGACGGAAGACCGCTCGAATACGTGAAGCTCAACACCTACCATACTCTGGGGATAGGCGTACACGACGTCGTGGAGATAACCAAGAAGAGCTGGCCGAACTACATCCTGAACGTCATAAAGGAAGCGGTTGAGGACACAAAGAAGCCGAGGCTCGCGGTAGTGCTGCTTGATGACGAAAAGGCGCTACCGGCTTACGTGCTCGGCTACGGGGTAGAATTCCTTAACGAGGTGTACAGCAAATTAAGCAAGAGGATGAAGCCGAAGGATTTTGAGGAACAGAAGGAAAAGTACTTCAAGAACGTTATAGAGGTTATAAGTAACTTCAACACAGATACGGTTATTGTTGCAGGCCCGGGCTTTACTAGGGAAGACATCAAGAAATACATAGAAGAAAAAGGGTTTTCTGGAAAGATAGGCAAGAGGCTGATATACGAAAGGGCAAGCGATACCGAAAGGACGGGGATGTACGAGCTGATAAGGAGCGAAAGCGTAGAGAATGCGATGGTCAAGGGCAGACTGAGGGGCGAGTTCAAGACCATGGAGGAATTCCTAAGCGCTCTCAACGTTGGCAAGGCGGGATACGGATTGGACAGGGTGCGCGAAGCAGTAGAGAACTACGAAGCTAACATCATACTCGTGAACGATTCTGTGCTTGGAAATCCCGAGGTACAGAAGACCCTTTCGGAAGCGGAGGAACACAAAATAAGAATAATAATAATAAACTCTTCGGGAGAGGCGGGCGTACAATTGCACGGTTTTAAGGACATCGCGTTTACGTAAACATATTGTATTATTACCCCAGGAAGTCAGGTACTCCATTACCCAAGCCAATATCGGCATAAGTTGGATGTTAATCTTTAAATTCCTAGTCATACGCGCATATCGTCATATCCTCATGCAGCCCAAGAAAATATATATTTGATAAATTTATTAAATAACATAAAAGAAAAAGCGTGTGTCAAAGTGTCGATTAATTCAACCAGAAGGTCTAAAATTGAGATAGAACGGAAATTTCTAGTAGATACAAACTCCGTGCCTATCAAATTAAGCACTGTGAAAAAGTATGAAGTATCGCAGTTTTATACAACACTCGAAGACGAGTACGAGGAGAGGGCGAGAAAGCAGGATGACAAATACACGGTAACGACGAAGCGTGGCCGTGGTATGATACGGGAAGAGAGCGAGCACTATATAGGCAAGGAGGAGTACGGGCAGATGGAAAAGAGAAGAATAGGCTGCATTATAGAGAAGACGCGTTATGAGATACCTTTCGGTAACTTGATTATAGAGCTGAACATTTACAAAGG
Organism: Microcaldota archaeon; assembly: GCA_021816645.1. The sequence continues at coordinate 9,765 of JAKAXF010000016.1, forward strand.
TGGTCTTAGGGGGTTGGCTGTTGCAGAGGTCGAGTTCAATTCCGAGAAATCGAGCGGGGAATTTAATCCTCCGGAGTGGTTCGGCAAGGAGGTTACTCAAGACAGGACCTATGAAAATAGAAGCCTGGCGACCCTAGACAAGTTTGAATTATCAAACGGGCGTGTCATACCTGTGTTCAAGACTGATAAGGGTATAGCCGAGTCTGTAAGGCGCATACGTGAGAAGCTGGCTACAATGGAACACGTGGTAGTCTTGGTGGCGGGTGGTTCGGCCTCAGGAAAGACGAGTGTCATAGCGAGCAAGATTAAAGAGGTGTTCGAAAATGAAGGTACAAGTATATCC
>JAKAXF010000132.1 GCA_021816645.1 Microcaldota archaeon
CCCAGGGTCTCGTGCGCTACCTGGTCTCCCTTCATGCAATCACAGATAGCTGTGCAAAAGAAAGAATATATTGATTGTCCAAAAATGGGAGAAGTAGAAACTTATAATTACACGGCCGGGTTCTGCAGTGTATTTTATTTTAATGTAGACAATTCCCTCAGGTACTTTTTGGCCACTTCTAATGAGTGATGTGTCCTGTCCAAAACTACGGTGAGCACACTTGACACGCCAAATCCCATTCCAGTTAGAAAGAGCGTCGGAGGATTCGCACCCATAAGTTTCTGCACCGCAGTTGTATCCCCATGCATAAGTTCGTACGTCAAGCAACCAATACTACTTATAGAAATAGCAGTAAACATCACCGCGGATACCTTTCCAGTGTCGCACATCTTTTTAGCGTTCTCCACAGCTTCTAAAGCACCCTTATTCTCTTTTGTTATTTCCATAAGCTCACACTAATTATTCTCTATTATCAGATATTTATAACTAATTCTAAATGAAAAAATATCAACAAAAGATTGTTATTTTGCGCCTAATCATGAAGAGCCTACGTAACTACTCGCAAGACAAAGAAGGGAAAAAGAAAGAAAAAGAAAATGAGAGAGGATCACTCCATCTCTCCTCCAGGCGGCATGCCTCCTCCGGGTCCGGATGGGGCCTTGCTCTTGGAGCTGATCATATCATCGATCCTTAGGATCATGTTCGCAGCGTTGCTCGCAGTAATAAGCTCCTCCTCCTTGACCTTCTTGGGCTCCAGGATTCCGAGCTTTGCCATGTCGCTTACCTTGTTGTTAACTATGTCGACCCCCATCGCCTCTCCGTCCTTTGTCCTGTGCTTGTTCCTGAGCTGTACTATCGTCTCTATGGTATCCATTCCTGCGCTCTCGGCCAGGGTCTTCGGTATCGCCTCAAGCGCGTCAGCGAACTTCTGTATCGAGAGCTGTTCCCTGCTTCCTACCTCGTTCGCATAGTTCCTCAGCTCGTTCGCGAGCGCCATCTCTATCGCCCCCGCGCCTATCACGTACTTGCCGTCCTTTATTGCGGAGCTCAGCGCACCTATTACGTCTACGACCGCCCTCTCCTCCTCGTCGACTACCTGCTGCGTGCCTCCCCTTATGAACAGGGTTACGCTCTTGGGGTCCTTGCACTTCTCTACAAATACCATCTGTTCTCCGCTTATCTTCCTTTCCTCTACGAGTCCGGCGAAACCCATGTCCTTCTCGCTCAGGTCGTCCAGGCTGGTTGCGATCTTGGCTCCGGTTGCCTTGGCGAGCTTCTCCATGTCGCTCTTCTTCACTCTCCTGACCGCGAGTATGCCCTCCTTCGCCATGTAGTGCTGAGCCATGTCGTCTATTCCCTTCTGCGTGAATACCGCGTTCGCCTTGCTCTTCTTTATCTTCTCGACCATCTCCTTGAGGATCTTTTCCTCCTGCTGCAGGAAAGCCTGCATCTGGTCTGGAGACGTTATCTCTATTCTGGCGTCGGTTTCGGTCTTTTCTATCTCTAGCGCCGCGTCCAGAAGTGCGATCTTCGCGTTCGCTATATACTTCGGCATGCCAGGATGAGACACCTCCTTGTCTATCAGCACTCCGTTTATCAGTTCGGTATCGCTTATGTTGCCTCCCGCCTTCTTTTCGACCTTTATGAAGTCCGTGTCTATGTCTACCTTGCCAGCTTCGTTGGTTCCCATTACCTGTTTTATCGCCTTTATGACAAGTTTCGATACCATGGCCTTCTCTTCCTCGGTCCCTATGTTCTTCGATCCGAGGGTAACCAGAGCTATCTTCTGAAGCACGGACTCGTCCTTCACGTCTATCTGCTTCGAGTACTTGTCTAGTATCTCCACAGCCTTTGAAGCAGCTATCTTGTAGCCCTTGATTATGGTTGTGGGGTGCACGGCCTGCTCCAGCAGGTCTCCGGCGCCTTTCAGAAGCTCTCCGGTCAGTATTACAACAGTAGTAGTGCCGTCTCCGACCTCTTTGTCCTGCGTCTTGGCGACGTCTACCATTATCTTTGCAACCGGGTGCTCAACGTTCATCTCGTTCAGTATCGTTGCGCCATCGTTTGTTATCACTATGTCTCCAAGGTCGCTCACGAGCATCTTGTCGAGGCCCTTCGGCCCAAGCGTTGTCTTTACGGCGTTCGCGACAGCCACCGCCACGGCGATGTTTATACGCTGCGCGTCCCTCCCTATAATCCTGTTTGCCCCCTCGGGCAGATAAAGAACCTGTTGTCCTCCCAGTTGATTTTCGGCCATTTTTACACCTTCTTCTTACAAAATATTAGACAGAACCAGTTCCCTGAATATAAATTTAAATCAGGTTAAAATTACAGACTGTATGTTCACCTCTAACTTTGAATAATACACTGCGTTAAAGTATATAAATTTTGCTATTTTTATCTCGATACACAGATAAAGTGGATGCGTACCCGGGCCTCTCGTAAAGCCACAGCAGTTTTAAATTGATTTCCATATAATCCTGTGATATGTGGTTACGTGGCGTTGATATTCGAAGAAGGCGACAAAGGGAAGATAGCGGCGAGGGCCATAATAGCGGGGGATCCGGAAAGGGTGGAGACGCTGGCGACGCTGCTGGAAGAACCAAGAAAGATTACTTCTAAGCGCGGATTCGTTACCTACACTG
>JAKAXF010000133.1 GCA_021816645.1 Microcaldota archaeon
AGGGAATATCCGTCGTTCAGGGAAGCGGTAGAAGGCGTCCATGAATTCGCAGGGAAGTCCAGTCCCGATTACAGGTGTTACGTTGGTAGGAAATATCCGGTGGTCATAAGGGGGGATTTGGATGAACTGTCCTGAACACCACCATAAAATGACCTTCGTGAACAGAGTCAAGGACGTGCGTTCCTTCAAATGTTCTCAGGGTTGTGCCATGATCATCTATGATGGCGGAAAACGATTGTTTTTTGTCGATGCGACGGTGGTTAAATGAATAGTGAAGAAAGAAAGTTGTTAAAACTGAAGTTCAATGATTTGCATGGCAATTATATAGGAAAGCTTAGTTTCGAGATGCTTCCTCGTGACTTGAGCGTGTCAATGACCAACGAATATAACCACATGTCGAAATATAACGACTGGGAAGCCGTAGGAGATTCCATCAGGAAGTTCCACTCAGCAGGCGGTTTCATAGGCAGTTTTCGAGACCCCGCTCTCTGGAACGAGGTACCGCAGTTCTTCATTTCCAGGAATCTCAACGACGGCAAGGTCTACCTGTTCAAATCCGGTGCAAATGGCCAGTCCATCGTGGGAGTATTGGTGGGCGATGGGGGGTTGCTGAAATGACAGAGGGCTACAGGTTCGCGCTGGGCGGATATATGAGCCCGGACCATATCATCCTGTCCTCGGTCAAGATGGATGATGGTTATTACGTATTAAACGGTAGAGTAAATGTGAGATTCGGGGAGGATTCGCGGTCCGCTCTGAAGATATGCCACGTAGAGGGAATAATCCGCACCCTGCAGTTTGCGAAGGACAAGGGAGTGCCGTTTATAAGTCTCTATAGCGAGGGCGGAGTTCTTACATTGTTTTTTGATAAATACAACGTTCGTTATGCCGAAAGGTTCTTCATTAGGATGAGCAGGTTGCCTGTGGAATGGAACGAGCCAGACGTTGCCCTTTCCGTGACCTTGGATACGGAGCGTGCCATTGAGGTGTTCCAGTCCGTGTTGAAGACAGCAGATTCCGACGTGAAGATATACGTGGCATCTAACGCTCCATTGCTCGTCGTTGAGGGCAGTCTTACGAATTATTGGTTCCTGGCGCCTCATCTAAGGGGGGATTGAATGACCACGAAGGACGAGCAGCGACTTGCGAGGAGGAGGTTGAGCGTATCGATGTCGATGGAAGACCTGGACATAGTCCTGAAGGCTCTTGATAGTGCTGATTTCTATTCCGATGATGAGGAATTCTTTGCACATCTGGGAAAGCTAAAGGCACGGCTGGATAATTTATATGACGTCCATATGAAAAGATTCCAGGAGGAAAAGCGGATGGCAGATGAATTCATTGTTGGATTGTTCAAGGGGGTGAGAGAGTGACGGAGGAAAGAAAGGTTGTGTATATCGTGACCGGTGGCGATAATTCGTCATACCACATTGAAAGGGTGTTCTCCACACGGGCAGATGCAGAAAGATATTCTGACTCTGTTCCGGATACATTTGTGGAGACATACTACGTCGACGACCTGAATTCAATACCGTATGTCAGATATGGCGTGTATTTGCAGGACGATGAATCGGGTGCAAAGTTGGGTGTTTTCAGCTACGATACCAATATAGTTACCGACCAGTCGGAGAACGGTTCGTATAAGGTGCTCAACGCCGATGAGACGTACTACCAATTCACTGTCGTGCTGGACATTCACAGGGCGACCCCGGACCTTGCGATGAAGATAGTATCGGAGTGGTATACGCAGATAAAGGCCAGTCACCTCGATTTCAAGGATTGGGGCATTGTAACACATGGCAGGGAGGTGCCGATATGAGCATGAGCTACGACGTGATTTATGCGGACCCACCATGGCCACAGCGTAAGGGCGGAATCAGGAAGTCCCGCCCCAACCAGGGCCGGGATCTGGATTACCCCGTGCTGACGCTGCCCGAGATAGAGGGCATTCTCAGGCAGTATGACGGCAGGGTACTTTTCATCTGGACGATAGACAAGTTCCTCTGGGATGCGGAGAGGATGGCGAAGGATATGGGGTACACCCTTCACGCCAGGATCATATGGGACAAGGAGAACGGCATTGCCCCTGCGTTCACTGTCAGGTTCAGCCATGAATATCTGCTCTGGTTCTACAAGAAACCGTTCCCGGCTATAGAGAAGTCCATGCGAGGCAAGTATACTACCGTCATAAGGGAGAAGGAGACCTACCATAGCCACAAACCAGTCAAGGCATACGAGATGATAGAAGCCATGTACCCCACTGCGTCCAAGATCGAGCTTTTTGCGAGGGAAAGGAGGATGGGCTGGGATGCCATGGGAAACCAGCTGGATTCCGTCGTGCAGGAGGTGCTTGGATGAACGTCCACAGGTTTGACGAATTCGTTGCGGACTATTTTCTGGATTATGTGGAAAGGACGGGAGACCAGGATGGCGCGGACAGCAGGACCGAGAGCTTTGGTTATCTTATACATACATACATCAATTCCCCTCTTTGCTACGACGGCTTCCTGGATGACATGGACGGCATCAGGCCGTTCCAGTTCTACAAGCTCTTCGAGCTTCTCGGGACCGTTGTCGACCATGATGATGTGAAAACAATCAGTGCGATAAAAGTGATA
>JAKAXF010000017.1 GCA_021816645.1 Microcaldota archaeon
ATGAGCTTAGGAACGTCTGGCTCAATACATACTACGGAGTTAGGAAGGAGATTACAGAAGGAATGAAGGTTCTCAAGCACATATCGGGATGATATCTTTGGAATTTGAGAAGATTGCTGTAATAGGAGAAAGGGAGACGGCGCTCGGATTCAAGCTTGTTGGGATAAAGGACGCTTTCATATCATCTGGCGAGGAGGCAGTATCGCTCCTTAGGGGCATGATGGACAAAAAGGAGTACGGTCTGGTCATAGCTTCGAACACGATAGTAGAGTACATGGATACGGCGACGCTCAGGCAGGCCGAGACCTCGCTGAAACCAATAATAGTGTTCATACCAGTAGAAGAGGAGAAAAACAAAGAATCTGTAGAGCAGCTGGCAAAACGCGTCCTGGGTGTGAACATACAGACGCTTAAATGATGTTTTTGGAATGATTCGATGGACGGAACGATATACAGGATTTCTGGTCCGGTTGTGACCGCAAAAGGGCTAGCCGCGCCAAAGATGTACGACGTAGTACGCGTCGGCGCTGCAAAGCTGATAGGAGAGATAATAAAGCTTGATGGCGAGTACGCGATAATCCAGGTGTACGAGGATACTACTGGAATCAAACCTGGAGAGCCGGTTGAAACAACCAACGCTCAACTTTCTGTTACGCTCGGCCCAGGACTGATAGGTTCTATATACGACGGCATACAGAGACCGTTAGACAAAATCAAGGCATCGTCTGGTGATTTCATAGCCAGAGGAGTCGAAGCCGAGCCACTCGATTCAAAGAAAAAATGGCACTTCGTGCCCCTCAATTCCTTGAAAAAAGGAAGCGACGTGCGGAGTGGAGGCGTAATAGGCGAAGTGCGCGAGACTGATCTTATAACGCACAGGATTTTAGTTCCCCCTGGAGTATCAGGCAAGATAGAAAGCATAGAGGAGGGTGATTACACAATCAATGATACTGTAGCCTTAGTTTCGACGGAGAACGGTGTAGTAGAAGTAAAAATGTCGCAAAACTGGCCCGTCAGGATACCGAGACCCCTTAAGAACAAGCTGCCTCCCGAGATTCCACTGATAACAGGGCAGAGGGTAATCGACACGTTCTTTCCAGTCGCCAAAGGAGGAACTGCGGCTGTACCAGGGCCCTTTGGGAGTGGGAAGACTGTAATCCAACAGCAACTCGCGAAATGGAGCGATGCTGATGTTATAGTTTACGTGGGCTGTGGGGAGAGAGGAAACGAGATGACCGAGGTCCTTACAACCTTCCCTGAGCTTAAGGATCCGAAGACCGGCAAACCATTGATGGACAGGACAGTGCTGATAGCAAATACCTCCAACATGCCTGTGGCAGCGAGGGAGGCAAGCATATACACTGGAATCACTATAGCAGAATATTACAGAGATATGGGATACAGCGTTGCACTTATGGCGGACAGCACTTCAAGATGGGCCGAGGCCCTGAGGGAGATATCTGGTAGGCTGGAAGAGATGCCCGGAGAGGAGGGCTATCCTGCGTACCTGGGAAGGAAAATTGCTGAGTTCTACGAGAGGGCGGGTAGGGTAGAGACTCTCGGAGATGCGGTAGGGTCCGTCACAGCCATAGGGGCTGTGTCGCCTCCAGGAGGAGACACTTCGGAGCCGGTTTCCCAGAATACACTTCGTGTTACAAGGGTATTCTGGGCTCTTGACGCCTCACTCGCTAACGCACGCCACTTCCCTTCGATAAACTGGCTCACGAGCTACTCGCTGTACTCCGACGATCTTAGGGAATGGTACGGCAAGAACGTCAGCAAGGAGTGGACGGAGCTCAATATGGAGGCAATGAAGACGCTGCAGCTCGAAGCTGAAATAAACGAGATCGTACAGCTTGTCGGTTACGATGCGCTTCCAGAATCGAACAAGGCAACGCTCGACATAGCGAAAAGCATAAGAGAGGACTACCTTCAGCAGAGCGCCTTCGACGAGATAGATACCTACTCATCGATGAAGAAGCAGTATCTCATGCTCAAGGCGATAGTTACAATGGGGGTGAAGGAGTACGACGCGATAAAGCGCGGCGTTTCGATGGAAATGCTCTCAAATTTCGATGCGAAGCAGAAGATCGCAAAGATGAAGTTCGTGAAAGAGGAAGACATTGAAAAGTACGCTAACGATGTAATAAAATCGCTCGGTGAAATAGACGAAATCAAGGCGGCAACAAAGTGAGGATATGGGAGATATATACTATAAGACCGTAAATCAGGTTACTAACGTGCTCCTCTTTGTGGAGGGGATAAAGGACGCTTCCTACGGAGAACTCGCCGAAATAAAACTTGAGGACGGAAGTACCGTTACGGGCCAGGTACTTGATACAAGAGAAAACCTGTCCATAGTCCAGTCTTTCGGGGAAACACGCGGTATGAATCTTTCCAATACAAGGGTAAAGTTCCTCGGCAGACCCGCCGAGATAAATCTTAGCACAGACATGCTTGGCAGGATATTCGACGGCATGGGCAGACCGAGGGACGGTGGTCCTGTGATAAGGGGTGGAGAGTCTATGCCTATAACTGGCAGTGCGATAAATCCCTACGCCAGGGAAGAACCGTCGGAATTCATAGAAACCGGAATATCGGCTATAGACGGCATGAATACCTTGGTGAGGGGGCAAAAGCTTCCTATCTTCTCTGGGTCTGGCATGCCGCACAACAGGATAGCAGCGCAGATAGCAAGGCAGGCCAAGATACTCAGCGGTGAAGGATTCGGGATAGTATTTGGCGGGCTCGGAATAAACAGCGAAGAGGCTAACTTTTTCAAGCGCGAGTTCGAAGAGACCGGTGCGCTCGAAAAGTCCACGCTTTTCCTGAACCTGTCTTCAGAACCTTCCATGGAGCGCATAATACTTCCAAGGCTTGCACTGACAACGGCCGAGTATCTCGCTTACAAGGAGGACATGCACGTGCTCGTCATACTTACTGACATGACGAATTATTGCGAAGCACTGCGAGAGGTATCGGCCGCGAGGGAGGAGGTGCCAGGCAGACGCGGCTATCCCGGATACATGTACACGGACCTTTCTACTATATACGAACGTGCTGGCAAGATACAGAACAGGAAAGGTTCCATAACGCAGATACCTATACTTACAATGCCGGGAGACGATATAACACATCCGATACCGGACCTTACCGGATACATAACCGAGGGGCAGATAGTCCTGAGCAGAGACCTGCAGAGAAAGGGCGTCTATCCGAACATAGACGTGCTGCTCTCGCTTTCTAGGCTTATGAACCAGGGCATAGGCAAATCTAGGACGAGGGAGGATCACAGGAACGTAGCCGACCAGCTGTACTCAGCCTACGCGAAGGGTAAGGAGCTGAGGAGCCTGATAGAAATAGTCGGCGAGGAGGCGCTGAGCAGCAGCGACAGGCAATACCTGAAATTTGCTGATGATTTTGAGAATACGTTCATCAAGCAGGGATACAACGAGGACAGAAGCATAGAGAAGACGCTCGGTCTGGGCTGGGATCTCTTCTCGCAGCTCGATGTAAAGGAGATGAAAAGGATAAAGGACGAGTTCATATCAAAGTACGGGAAGTGGAAGAATGCAGAGTAACGTGAAGACCACTAGGCTTGAACTTATTAGAACGAAGCGTAGGATAGCTACGGCTCAGAAAGGATTGTCTCTGCTCAAGATGAAGAGGAGCAGCCTCGTACTAGAGTTCTTCAACCTTGCGAGGCAGATACAGAGGCTGCGCGGAAATCTTCCAAGTACTGTTGTGAAGGCGAGGGAAAGCATAAGGTTGGCTGACATAGTTGCCGGAAGGATAAATCTTGAGAGGGTCGCTGCGGAACAGAGCAGTGCTATGGCGAGTGTTGAGGCGAAGAACGTCATGGGAGTAAAGATACCTGACATAAACATAGAGCACTCGGCCAAAATGTCACTCGGGTACGAGCTCGTCAGCGTACCAAGCTCGATAGAGGACGCTAAGGTAAACTACGCAACTCTCTTTCAGATGCTGATAGAGATAGCCGAGAAGGAGAACGCGCTCAGGAAGCTGCTTCACGAGATCGAGAAGCTCAACAGACGCTCCAACGCTATAGAGAACATCGCCATCCCTGACATGAACTGGAAGGCGAAGTACATAAGGCAGAGGCTTGAGGACATAGAACGGGACAATGTTGTTTCGCTGAAATTCATAAAAGGTAAGATAAGTGGCTAGCGAAAAAAGAAGCATGGGGCTTTCAGAAGTCATAATGCGCTACTACTACAAGAAATATTCTTACATATACAAACGCCCGCGTGCACGGTTGCCCGAGAACTCCGATATCAAACGGTTCAAAATGATAAGACTGGTGTTTCTGGTTTTCAATCTGGCGGCGAGCCTCGCCGCAATAGCTATCATAGCAATGGTATTTCTATGAGTGACAAAAACGATCAGAACGAACAGATGGAGAATGAGGACAGCGTGAAAGTTCTGAAAAGCATAAGGATAGCCGAGGACGCCGCCGAGGCAGAGATAGCATCGGCGAGGAAATATGGCGCCCAGAGCATAGAGGCCGCAAGGTCAAAAGCGTCCGAGATAATCGAAAAAGCCAAAAAGTCGGCAGAGGAGCACTACCAGAAGAGCATCGGGGACGCCGAGAAGAAGGCTGGTGTTAAGGCGGAAGAAGCGATAAACAAGATGAGAGAAAAGGCAAAATCCATCAAAAGCGTTGACCCAGAAACAGCGCTCTCAATATTCGAAGAGCTTGTAGAAAAGAATTACGGTGTGAAATGATGCTAAAGCCAGCAAAAATGTCCAAGATAAGACTCATAGTGCCAAAAGAGTTCTACAGCGACACGCTCACCGCGCTGCACGACCTTGGTATAATGCAGATAGAACAGCTGCCAGAGAGCGAGTCGAACATGCTCAACAAAGGGGACAGTGTCGCATACAAGGAGATAGTCGATTTTGCACAGCGATTCCGCGGGCTAGAGAGTCTTCTGATTCCACAGCACACCGACAAAAGGTACGAGTTCAAGAGCATAGAGCACCTTTTGGAAAGGGCCAGGTTGGTACAGATAGACGACGCAGTATCGATCCTGAGCAAGAAAATAGAATCGATCAGCGCCAAGATAGCAACAGCGCGTGAAAAGGAATCAATAATCAAGCGCATGCCCAGCCAGATTCCAGATCTAAGATATCTTTTCGGAAGCACCATAACATCATTCCTAATTTACGGTCAGCAGCGCGCTCAATTGAAGGAATCGCTCAAAAAGGAACTTCCGCACTCTAACGTAATAGACGGTGGCAACTCGCTTGTAGTATCTATAGAGAAAAAAGACGAGGCAGGGTTCGGCAAGCTCGCCGAGAAATTGAGTATAAACGTAGTATCGATTCCAGAGATGCACGGCAGCGTAGCCGAAGCAATGGAAAAGGTCAGAGAAGAGATAGAGCTGCTTACAAAAGAAAAGTCTGAAGCGACGAAAGAACTCGAGAAGATCTCAGAGCGGTACTATCCGGTCGTAAGCGCGATAAGGGAGCAGCTCGACCTAGAGATGGAGAAGCAGGAGATTACCGCGAAGCTGGGCGTCGGCGTGTCCGTAATCGTCATCTATGGTTGGATGGAGAGTGCAAGACAGGCGCAACTTGAGGGTACGATAAAAGGCATAGTAGGCGACAAGTACATACTCGAAACGGTGAAGACGAACGAACTTCCGCCCACGCTGCTAAAGAACCCGATAAAGACAAAATTCTTCGAGTTCTTCATAAGGTTTTACTCACTACCGAGAAGCGACGAGTTCGACCCGACCTTTATATTCGCCATAGTATTCCCAATCTTCTTCGGGCTGATGGTCGGGGACGCAGGATACGGCGCAACTATGCTGCTTATGTCTTTGTGGCTGCTGCACAGGATAAGGCACCCGCCAAAGAAGAGCAGGATACCGAAGGCTTTGAGCAACTTCGTTACTATGATAGTGAGTCCAAACGGCCTGGTAATCCTGGCGAAGGCCATAATCCCCGGTGCTCTACTCGCCATAGTGCTCGGCGCAGCTTTCAATGAATATTTCGGGTTCCAGCTTCCGTACACCGCGCTCTTCAACGTGGAGATAGGGCTGCCGAAACTGCTCGTCCTTTCAGGATGGATAGGTGTGTTCATGGTATGCTTCGGATTCTTCCTCGGTTTCCTCAACAAGCTTGCGGTCGGGGAGAAAAAGCACGCCGCCGGAAGACTCGGCTGGCTCGCTACCGCACTGGGCTTCGTAGTTTTCGGCTTGGCCGTGCTGCACAGGTCTAGCTTGGGTATCGACAACATACCCGTGCTCGCATCCTACTTCGCAATAGTACTTGGAATAATAACAGTACTTGTATCAGAGGGCACGCAGGCGCTGATGGAAATACCCTCGCTGATAAGCCACATGCTGTCTTACACGAGGCTCGTTGGAATACTCCTCGCGTCCGTCATACTGGCCGGGGTTATAGACTACATATTCATAAGGGGCTGGATGCATTCGCCAATCCTCGGCATAATCGGCACGCTCATACTGGTGGTAGGCCAGCTCTTCACATTCGTCATAGCGATATTCGAGCCGGGAATACAGGGGGCCAGGCTCATATACGTAGAGTTCTTCTCCAAGTTCTTCAGCGGGAATGGAAACGAGTTCAGGCCGTTTTCGAGCAGGAGGAGGCTTACGTTCAGCAGGTTTGAGCTCGGAAAACGCTGAAAGCATCGCAGACGGCATACGTGGCCGTTCAGGGCAAGGTATATATATTTAGCACTACCACTACATAGCAGGCAGATGCGGTAGTAAGAGCGACACGTTCTGATTTTCATCATTCGTAGTAACCGTCACTACTAATTCTGTTTGGTAATGTAAATGAAACCATTTTCAGAGATGCAGCTAGACCAAAAACTTGTCGAATCGCTGCGCAGGAATAACTTCGTCAACGCGACAGAAGTACAGGAACAGGCCATACCAGTTGCCCTTCAAGGCAAGGACATGATAGTCAGAGCCAAGACGGGCACGGGCAAGACATACGCATTCATGCTACCGATATTGCAGATGTGCGGAAACCAGAGCAACCATCCAGAAGCGCTGATCATAGCACCAACCAGGGAACTCGTTGTTCAGATATCCAACATGGCCAGAAAGGTCGATTATAACCGCGCCGGAGTTGTCGTGGTGTACGGAGGCGCATCGATAAACGTTCAGATCCAAGAGCTAAGGAGAAATCCGCGCATAGTGGTCGGAACGCCAGGCAGGATACTAGACCTGCTCGAACGCGGGGAGCTCGTAATAAACAAGATCAGGTTTCTCGTTCTTGATGAAGCAGATACTATGCTTGATATGGGATTTATAGATGACATAGACGAGATAATATCTATGACGCCTCGCACGAGGCAGACGATGCTGTTCTCGGCTACCATGCCGGACAGGATATCTGACGTGGCGCACAGGCACATGCACGATCCGGTAAGCATAGAAGTAGGGGATCAGGATGAGCTTGTCGTGACTACGATAAAGCACTTCTACGCCATGGGCGAGAGGAGGCAGAAAGCAGCGATACTTCTTGCGTACATAAAGAAGTACAATCCTACAAAAGCCATAATATTCGCTCAGACGCAGCGGGCCGCAGACATGATATATGATATGATGAAGCGACAAGGCTACGACGCGATACTGATGCACGGCGGGCTTACCCAGGCGAAGAGGGAACACTCACTCGGAGACTTCAGGCGCGGGGCAAGGTTCATGATTGCAACCAACGTGGCCGCGAGGGGGCTCGACATAGCCGGCATATCTGACATAATAAACTTCGACGTCCCTGACGATCCTTACGTCTATGTCCACAGGGTTGGCAGGTCGGCCAGGATGAATACTGACGGCAGATCGTTCACGATAATATCTACAGAGGAAAGGGACAAGATAACAGAGATAAAGAACGTCGCGAACGTGAACATAGAGCTTCTCAACATAGACTCCAGCGAGTACAGGAACGTTCAGCTGTTCGGCCAAAGGTACGGACGCGACGACAGGCGTGGAAGCGGCTCCGGTTTTCGCGGACCGCGCGGCGTTCACGGCCCTCACGATTCTCGCGATAGGGACCGGGACCACAGAGGTTTCAGGCGCGACTCTTACAGGCACGAGTACAGGGGCAACTTCATGCACTCGCGTCACTGACGAAAGCCAACTCCGAAACACCCAGCCTTTCCAAAGAAATGTATATAAACCAATCTTTGTTATTCCTATTGCACGTCTGGATTTTGAATGGTTGATATAGATGAAGATAGGAAAGGTTGAATCTTACATACACGAGATACTGGAGAGCAAAGGAGCAATGCTATTCTCGCTGATAGATCCGTTGGACTACAAGAGCATCGATGACGCCGTAAAGACCGCGGAAGGAGCCGCAAAAGGGGGAGCGGACCTGATGCTCATAGGTGGAAGCATAGGTGCACAGGGCGAAATCCTAGACTACGCTTCCAAGAGAATAAAGGAGAAGATAGACGTCCCGCTGGTACTGTTCCCGGGCAACATAAGCACTTTGACTAGGTACGCGGATGCAGTTTACTTCATGTCCCTCCTCAACGCGAGGAATCCGTACTGGATAACGCAGGCTCAGATGCTGGCCGCTCCAGTGGTAAAGTTCATGAAGATAGAACCGCTCCCGGTTGGCTATATAGTAATATACCCAGGCGGAACTGTCGGCTGGGTAGGAGACGTTAACTTTGTGCCAAGGGAGAAGCCTAGGATAGCCGCGAATCTAGCCTTGGCTGGAGAGTTTCTTGGAAACAGGCTTATAATAGCCGATACTGGATCGAATCCAAAACTTCAGCATTCGGGCCCTGTGCCGATAGAGCTACTCCGCGCGATAAAGAGTGAGATAAGCGTACCGTTGGTAGCGGCGGGCGGAATATCAAACCTGAAGGATGCGCACAACGCCTATACCGGAGGTGCTGACATAATCCAGGTCGGAACTGCTTTTGAGAATTCGGGTAATGCAACAAAGGCGGCGCAGCTCTTCGCAAAGGTAGCAAAGGAGGAAGGTGCGAAGAAGCTAAAGCGGGCGTAGACAGGACGTTTATGAGGGCTGTATCGGCAATAGAAGTAACACTTTTGGTCAAAGAGCTGCAAAGGCTTGAAGGATTTTTTATAGACAACTTCTATGAGCTTGGTGAAAACAGGTTCAGACTTAGACTGAGCAGGAGCGGCGAGAAGGCTGAGCTGTTTGTGCTGCTTCCATACACGCTAAACACTACTGAATACTACGAAAAGGGAGAACCCCTATCCAATTTCTACATCGCGGCAAGGAAGAGGATAGTAGGTGCCAGAATGGTACGAATAGCGCAACTAAACGCAGACAGGATAATAGAGATGACGTTCACAAAAGGCGAGGAAAGCGGCAGCATCGTATTCGAGCTTTTTGCAAAGGGTAATTTGGTTGTCTTGAATGCCGATAAAAGAATTGTGCTGGCATACAAAAGCAAGGGATTCAAGGAAAGGGACGTGAAAGTAGGTGCGATTTATAAGCCTCCTGAAACCAAAGGCATCCCCTCTTCAGAAATTGACAGCGATGCGCTTGTAAAGCTGCTCGCCTCACAAAGCGGTTCAGAAGATAGCCTGATAAGGTTGCTTTCAAAAAACATGAATATCGGAGCTCTCTACCTTGAAGACGCAATATACGAGGCACATCTCAACCCCAAGGCGAAACCCGACAGTATCGAAGCAAAGCAGATAGACGTTCTGGCCGTTGGGATAGTCAAACGCGCAAGCGCTATATTAAACCCAGACGTAACGCTCTACATCAAGGACGGGGTTCCTGTTGATTACTCAATATGTGCGGTTGCCAAGTACGACAATCTTGAGAGTCAGAAGAAGGATACTCTGAATTCTGCGCTTGATACGTTCTACCACGAAGCACAATTTTCTGCGGAGCCGAAAACGAGCGAGTACGCCAAGAGGATAGAAGGAGTAAAGATAAGCATAGAGAGGCAGAGA
>JAKAXF010000134.1 GCA_021816645.1 Microcaldota archaeon
TCCGATCTAAAACTTATCAATGTCAAGCGCAGTACGCGCTTTTGCACAAAAGCAGATAAAATTAGTAAGGGGTAAGCGGCCAAAAAACGAAATATGCCGTGTTCGGCCCTCCGCTTACCTCATGGACTGTAATTACTACTTCTCCCTCCTGGTGGCTATTACAACCGCAGCCGCTCCGAATTTTATCCCTCGCTTCTTCGCTATTCTCATCGCTCTATCTGCGTATTCCGCGGCCTTCTCGCTAATTACCGCCTTCAAGGCCGCTCCGGCTGAGCCATCCACCTCCAAGTCTTCAGACTCGAAGATCTCAGTGAAGTCATTGTCCTTGAGGAGCTCTATCACTTTTCCCTTTATAGCCTCTCGGCTCATTTCCCCTCTACTCCTCTTAGATTCCATCCTCTCACCCACAATAGTCTTGGTCATCCTCCCCACTCTATCAAACCCTCTCTCTATCCCTCCACATCTTTTTGTTTCACTAGATTTCTTGCATCTCTGTATATTTAAAGCTTTTGTGGAACTTTCTAACACCATTTTGGAAAAAATCGATAGTTGGTATTTAAAGGTAGCGTTTTCGTGCTTTCGTGCGACGTCACGCTACGCCCCTTCCATGCTCCAGAGCTTTTCGAAGTGCTCCGAAAGCCTCTTTATCTCTTGTGCATCGTCTATCACGTCTATATGCTCCAGGTTTTTGTGCGTCCCGCTGTACGTAAGGTTCGCGCTTCCTGTAATCGCCATGGTTTCTGATATGTACGCCTTCTCGTGTATGAATAGGTGCCTTACCACCCTGACCTCTACTGCTTTCCGTCCCGTCAAAGTCAGGATCATCAGAGCAAGCACGGCCGCGAACGCCGCGGACACGCCTACGGCAAAAAGTATCAGATTGAAATAGAACAGCAACGCGCTCAGTGCAAACAGGTATAGCAAAACCCTGAGGTATACTCCCCTTCTGCCCGCGTGGATCATCCCCAGCGCCTTCTTGTTAATGTCCGAGCCTGAAGTTATAAGCCTCACTCTCTTCCTTCCCGCAACCGCGAGCAGCTTTCTGCTGTAGTACGTGCTTATGAACGGCGTTATTAAAGAGAGCGTGCGTCCCCCGTCGTTCAGCAGCGGGTCTATAAACTTGTAGGTGTCAACCCCCTCGTACCTTCTCACGCCACCATCCTATCCCCTGAACGAAACAAATAAAAGTTATAGCAGCGAATCTATAACTTTATTGCGATTATTGTGAATTGTGTAATGCCAACTGGGCGTGGCCGTGTGGAGCCTAGACCTACAGCGCGGTGCTTTCATGTTTGAACCATTGAAGAACGAAGAGGAAATATTCCAGTACTGGAACGGGAACAAGGTATACGACAAGGTCAGGACCAAGAATTTGGAAGGCAAGAAGTTCTACTTTCTCGAGGGCCCGCCGTACGCAAGCGGCGCACTCGCGGCGCACCACATATGGGTGTACGCGATAAAGGATGCGATGCTGCGTTACAGGCGCTACAGGGGTTTCAACCTCCACGACCGCGCCGGATTCGATGTGCACGGGCTTCCAATAGAGCACAAGGTGGAGGAGAAGCTGAAGCTCACGTCCAAGCTCGACATAGAGAACAAAGTTGGTGTGGAGAAGTTCATAGGCGAGTGCAACGAGTACGCCGTGACCAACGTAAAGAACGCCGCGAGCATAGCGAAGAGATTCGGCATCTCACTGGACTTCGATCACGCCTACATACCCTCTGAAAGCGGCTACATGAACAAGGCCTGGAGCGTATTCAAGGAGATGTACGGCAAGGACCTCGTCTACAAGGCAGAGAAACCGCTTCTCTACTGCCCGCACTGCGAGACCGCGATATCAGCCCAGGGGGCCGAGATAGAATACAGGGACGAGAGCGATCCCTCAATATACATCGGCTTCGAGGTGCTCAACGACGCCAAGTACGGTTACAAAATCGATATCCCTGACGGTACAATGCTGCTGGTATGGACCACGACACCATGGACGCTTCCGGCTAACATGGCGGTAGCGGTAAACCCCCGGTCGCTCTACATCCTCGCTCAGATTGACGGGGCGGACTACATACTAGCAAAGGAGCGGCTCGACGTTGTCGTTGGCGAGACCGGCAAGAACGCCGTTGTAATAAAGGAGTTCTACGGATCCGAGCTCGAGGGAGTACGCTACGCGAGCCCGCTCGAGGAAGCCGTACCGTTACAATCGAAATTCAGGAAATACCACACCGTCCTGATGGATGAGAAAAATGTTTCCATGGCCGAGGGAACCGGGCTGGTTCACGTAGCTCCGGGGCACGGTCCAGAAGACTACGAGCTAGGAAAGAGAAACAGGATACCGGCGTTTTCCCCGGTCGACGCCCTGGCGAGGTATACGGCCGACGCCGGCAGGTTTGTTGGGCTTAGGGTCCCGGACGAGGCGAACAAAGCTGTCCTGGACTACCTGAAGGAAAGAAAGTCTATTCTGTTCCTGGCTTCAATAAGGCACAGCTATCCGCACTGCTGGAGGTGCGGCAGCAAGCTGATATACCGGACGTCGTGGCAGTGGTTCGTTAACGTACAGAAGATGAAGAGCAGGCTGATAAAGGCGAACGATAGAGTGGCGTGGCATCCAAGATC
>JAKAXF010000018.1 GCA_021816645.1 Microcaldota archaeon
TACAAGAGTAGATCTTCCTCGCAAGTTAAACACCTGATAGCCTTTACGATAAAAAAGATTAAAAAGGATTGTGAGTTATATGAGCGTAGCCGTTTCCTCTCGTCGTGGCCTAATTTTGCTGCGACGAGCAGGCGGCATGCGAAACCTTAATATTTTATAACTGCATGTTGGACTATAAATAACGCGTGTTTATATGAAAGTCTACATAATCAGCGCTGACAAGATGGTTGGAATAGCGGTAGCAAATCTCCTCAACAGGAGGCAGAACATGAACGCTATAGTGTCAGAATCCGATATAGAAGGCTACGATGATGAGGTAAGGGAAGCCGGCAGGAGCGCTGGAGGAGGGGATTTCGATTACGTGATACTTATATCATCGAACCCCTACAAGGCAGGTATAGATATTAACAAGGTTGAGGATGCCCGTGCTGTAGTATGCAAGAACAGGTCCGATATAAGCGCCGCAAATAGCACCGCAGAGGCAAATGTCATAATATTCGACGGCGGAAGGGGCAAAAACCAGCTCCTCGAACTTGTAGGCGAGTTTGCAGATCTGGCCTACGGGACCGAAAGCGGAGCCGTGGCCGTGAAACCCGTAAATAGAAAGGTTGACTACGATCGCGATTACGATGAAGACAAACGCGGATTAGTGAGCGGCATACGCGGAGTCGTAAAGAGCATAAGTGACGCCGTGCCACGTCCGGAAAACAAACCGAATTATGCCCCTCGAGACGATCAAAAACGCAAAAAACAGAAAGCTAAGGTGGAGCAGGAGCATGATGAAGACGAAGACGATGAGGAAGAGGACGAGAACGCTGGAAACAAGAAGGGTTTGCTGGGCAAGATAAAATACACTTTTGGACTCGAGTAGAAGGCTCAGTTCCTTTTACTTGATGAAAGGATCTCTGTACCCGCGTTTTCTATCTGTATCCTTGCTACGTCCTGCTTCTTCCTGAAACCCTGCAGCACCGCTTCGGCAAATCTGACCGGCCTCGTAGTGTCGTAGATGTGTCTCATCATGCCGAAGTATTCTTCCGCCTTCTTTACGTTGCTATCACGAAGCTCTTCCAGGACTTCGCGCTTGAGCTCACCCACACAGTCCATAAGCCCAAGCAGATATGCCTCTCTGCTCACTCCGACGCCCTTCAAGTTGGGAATTCTGCCTTCGGACTTTATGTTGAAGAATATCACCGCTTCAGCGTACTCCTGCTGCGCTTGCGTGGTGTAGTACCCGAACCTTTCGTCCTTGAACTCCTTTGAAGCTACGAGCTTGCGCGCCGCCGCAATGGCCTTGACCGCTTCGTCAGGCCTGTTGTTGTGCGTGTACGTTATAGACTGTGCAGCGAGCCTTATTATCTCCCGGCTCCTGTCCGTTATAACATCAAAGATTTTCTGTTTCTGCCTGACGTATTCTGTTATCTCTCCGACGTCACTCTCCAGTCTAGATTTGTTTTTAATCGCCATAAACATCCTATAGAGAATGCATACCATGCCAATATAGATATTGCTGTGCGTATCCTGCGAGCGCACCCCACCTGTCTTCGGCGAACGCGTGTATCTCCTTTATACTCTTCTTTCTGCCCTTGAAGTATACTCTCTCTACCACACGTTTCACCCACGTGTCTATCGGAAAAGCTTCTAGCTTCCCGTACCCCATCAGGGCTATGCAGTCAGCAACCTTGTCGCCTACGCCACGCACTTGCATGAGCTCGCTTTTTATGGTGTCGTAGCTCTTGCCGCTGAGTTTGTACAGATCGAGGTTTTCGGAGCAGTATCTAGATGCTTCTTTTATGTAATTGGCCCTGAATCCGGTACCGCACGCCATAAGCTCTTTGACGCTGAGCTTAGAAAGCGTATCGATTTTGGGAAACGCTTTTCCGACAGCTTTGTTGTCATCATATATCACATTGCCGTATCTTTCCACGAGCGTCTTCACTATCCGCCTGATCCTCTTTATGTTGTTGAACTGCGATATTATGAATACGAGGGTGGTTATCCACGGATCGTTGTGCGTCAAACGCATGCCACGGTATTTCTCTACCGATGATTTCATGAACGCGTCCGTGGATATTTTCTCGTATATGTTTTCCATGTTGTCATTTAGCCTGAATAGTTTCGAAAGCTCCTCGCTCCCGAAGCCAGATTTATCAGTGCTTCCAACAAGGTAAAATGACCCTTTTGAATTGGAACCGTGGTATTTTAGCGATACCATGCTGTTCTTGTATGGAAAGGATATGGTGCCGTTCTTCACCTCGTAGTCAGAATAGAATGTAAGCGGTTGCGCACTCTCAACAGTATACGAAAAAGCAAAGTCTCTTACTGAATAGAGTCTGAGCACCTTCACACCACACAGATACTTTTTACAGCAGTCTGTCTACTTTTATTCTTTCCTGATTGGTTGTAAGCATGTCACGCACTGTGACACTACCGTCATTGAGCGTATCGTAGTCTACGGTAAGCGCTTTGTTTATCCCTATTTCATCCGCCCTCGCATATCTTTTTCCTATGCTGCCTGTGTAGCTGTAGAACACGCTGTACCCCTTCTTTAGAAGCGCGTCGCGTATTTCGGCAGATTTGTCCATAAGCTTGTCGTCTCTCTGCAGCGGGAACAGGGCGAAATCGTACGGAGTAATTGAATTGTTTAACCTGAGCACCTCCCAGCCCCTCTTGTCATCCTTATATAGGGAGTTTGAAATCAAAGCCAGGAAGGTCCTGTCGAGCCCCATAGCGAATTCCACTACGTGCGGCATAACCTTCTTGTCGTTGTTGAAAACGTGCAGGTCCTCCTTTGAAAGCGTTTCGTGGCTCTTTAGATCAAAATCCGTTCTGTAGGCGGTCCCGGCGAGCTCTTCGTACTTGCCACCTATCTTTGCCTCGAGATCAACGTTACCCTTGGAGTAGTGCGGCAGTTCGTCCTTCGACAGCTCGACGAACCTATAGACGTCGTCATCGAATCCAAGCGCCTTCATGAACTCGTTCTCCTGGTATAGCAGGTAGCCGAAGAGCTTGTTCGGTATATGGCCGTCTTCCAGCAGCCTTGATATCTTAACCTTTTTCACAACGGATTCGTCGCCGCCATTCGCAGCGTTTGCAAATGTTATCTCGTTGGAAAACACGCTTTCGTCTATCTTCTTCCCGTTTATGACCAGGTCTTTCTCCTCAGGATCAAAAAAGTACTCCAGTTCCATCTGTGAGAATTCCCTCATTCTGACCAGTATGTTCCTGGGTGATATCTCGTTCCTGAAAGCCTTTCCAGACTGGCCGATGCCTATTGGAAGCTTTAGCCCGTATATCTTGAATATATTCTTGAAGTCAAGGAATGTGCCCTGAGCGGTTTCGGGCCTCAGATAGCTCTGTGTCGAGCCGAGAGAACCGACTTTAGTAGCGAGCATCAGGTTGAACATCTCCACGTCCTCAAGCTTGGCACCGCATCTCTCACATTTTAGTTCGGCATCCAGTATCATCTTCTTTAGCTCGTCCAGTTTAGCGTGTTTTGCTGCTTCTGCTCTCGCCTTATCATTCTTCTTCTCGTAGAACTCGGCGAGCATCTTGTCGGCTCTGTGGCTGTAACCGCATTTCTTGCACACCGATATGGGATCGGCGAACGTTTCCAGATGCCCACTGGCACGGAAAACCTGTTCTGGAGCTATCAACGATGTCTCTATCTCAAGGTTCCCGAGCTCTTCTATTAGCTTTCTTCTCCAAAGCGCTTCTATCCTTTTCTTTATCTTGAGCCCAACCGGACCGTAATCGTAGAATCCGCCCACCTCGCCGTATATCTGAGCTGATGGCATTATCATACCGCGCCTGTTCATGAGATTGAGCGCAGAATCCAAATTCTCTTTTTCCACTGTATCAACTTCTATTATTCCACTTTCTGTTCTTAGATATTCTGTTTCTTTGCCCACTTTTATATACCTTGCCTTGTAGCAGAAGTTTAACGTTGGCATTCCAATCCACGTTGAAGCAGTATGCGTCAAGGGCATCGTGCAAAATTTTATAATACTGAATACAACAATAGTCTTGTACAATATTCTGTGAAAGAGATGCCGGAAGTTTATGAGGTTATAAAATCATCAAAGGCGAACGGTTCTGTCCCGAATATCGATCCGGTCGCGGCCACCTCGGCTGCAAACGGAAAGAACGGCACGTATACCTTAATCGCCCTGTCTTTTAAGCTACCAAGCTATATAAAAGTCAGCGCGAGCAGAGACATCGTTTTTGACAGCAAGCTGAACGTAGACGGAGATACAGTCTCATACGAAGGTGCGGAAGTCGGAAAAGTGATCGAAAGAAAGTCAGTGTCAGATGTAAAGGTAGATACAAGCTTTGACATAAAGTACATCGGCGGCTACTCTACCGATGGCAAGACCGTCTATCTTGACAGGGATTTTCCGAAGACGCTGAACATAAATGGCAAGGAGGTGGACTGCGTTGAATCGATCGCCAAGCACCACGAGCTGACTGAAAAGTGGATGGTGGGAGAAGGTTATACTTACCAGTACGCACATATAATAGCGAACAAGATAGAAAGGGAATATGTAGAGTCACTCGGCGTGGATTGGAGCGAATATGATAAGGAGGTAAAAAAGTACATACATCAGATTTTTTCTAAGACGCTTTTGGCAAGCCCGCCGGACTTGGATCTGGCACCGTATTCGGAGTCTAAGGATACGGAAGCGCTACACGAGATAAGGGACAGCACGCAGCAGGCAGAGCAATCGTATTGAGACCCTGCGTAACAGCATCGTATTTTTGATTTGATTGTTGCAGGGATACCAGGCGCGCAACTCTCGTTATTTTAGCATGCATTAAATCATATACATAACTATTTAAATATTTACTTAAGTAAATATATAAGTAGTGTGGTAGTGATTTTATGCGATTGTTATCCATGAGTAAATCCAGGCTCGCTGCGTTCAGGGACACGGTGGGACACGTCTTTGCACCAATAACGTTCATGCTGCTGCTCGCCAGGATAACGTACGGGGCTTCTTCTGCTCCGATACTAACGCAGCTGGATTACATAAAGAGTATACTCACACAGGTAGGGCCCGCGCTGAGCGCGGTGCTGTTCGTGATAGCAGGAATATTCTATGCTATTGGTCAGATGCTTCCTCCGGACAAGAAGGCAAACTTCCACACTACCGCAGTTAACATAATAATAGGGGCGGTTGTTGTAGGTGTTCTAAGCGTTGCTTCCACTTCCCTGGCCGTGGCGTCAACGCACCTGCTCAGCAACCTGACGAGCGGCAGTGCAAACGCGCTGACGTAAATAGTGGTGAGGGACGTTGTCATATTTTGCGGGATACTACATAGCGGTAGCCCTGATAGGCGTAATGCTTGTTGTAGCGGGGATACTGCTCGGGCTTGGCTACGCTGTAGACGATAAAAAACTGAAAGATCTCGGCAGGGCTGAGCTTATACAGTCGCTGATAAACGGTGTGATAGTAGGATCGCTGCTTCTTGCCTTTTCACCATCCGGCATCGTGACAGCGCTGATAAACAACATGGCGTCCGGATTTTATCCGAACAGCTGCAGCGGAGCGCTCGCGTCGAACTCCGCGATATGCTTCGCATACAACTACCTCGCTGGTGTGTATCCCGTAACAATATACGGTACAAGCCATGCTACGCTTCTGGACTCGTCCCTGACGATACTTACGCCTCTCGCTGTGCTGTATGCTTCGCTGGGTGTGATAAGCTCGCTTAGCCTTGGGATAGGCGTAGTCAGCTTCTCATTCGCAAAGCTGCTGTCTCCTATGCTGTCCCAGCTTGGATACGCCATAAGCGCGGTAACCTTCGCCGTGATGGGGATAGAGGTGCAGGCGGTTCTGCTAAAGTTCGTTGGCCTTATCGCGATACCGGTGCTTCTGCCGACCGGTATGGTGTTGCGCACTTTCTACCTGACGCGCAGGCTTGGCGGAGCCCTGATCGCGATAGCTATAGGGTTGTTCGTCGTATTTCCGCTAACCTACCTGCTCGACGCTCAGCTTACGGCGCAGTATTCGAGCAGCGTAAACGTTTCATCAATAACTTCAGCCATAAACAGCACCGCGAGCGGTAGCTCCATTCTTTCAGGCATTAGCTTTACCTCGAACAGCATAGGCAGCGGGATAGTAAATACCCTGGAGAACAGCCTCAGCGGCATAGTCTCCGGGTTGGAATCGCTGGTAAACAGCATAATAGACTACATTGCGCTGCTGATAGTCGAGGTATTCTTCCTGCCCACGTTCAGCGTAATACTTACAGTCATTTTCACCAGGGAACTCGCCAGGGCGCTGGGCAGCGAGGTTTCATTCGGTCGCTTTGACGTCTTTTAGGTAAGTGCATGAGGCCCGACTACATCGAATATATCCTGCTCGCGACTCTTGTTGCGGATAGCGTGGCCGGAGGACTTATGCTGAACCCGTACCTGCTTGCAGCATCCGTAGCTTTGTGCGCGTTTGCCGTGCTGCTGCACTATTTCAGGGACCCATTCGAATCTCTGGTATTCAGGCATTCCAACCTTGTGCAGGTAATCGACGGTTATGAGATTGGAGGGGAAAGGAACGTCGCCACGCGAATGGTGGGGCAGAAGTACGTGGCCAGCGCTGGAGGCTTCATAAACGTTGAGTCCGGAACGCTCGACAGGGAGAAGGTAGAAAGTATAATATCGCACTTCTCCTACCCGTTCAGGCTTTCGATGGTGGTGGAGAGATTGGATAGCAACAAGATACTGGATGCGCTGCGGACAAAACGAAGCGTCAAGGAGATAGAGCTTTCCAGAATAGGCAACGTGTCTAGCGGCAGGGGAGCCGCTAAGGCCTCGTGGATAAGGCGGGCCATAGAGCAGATAGAACACGATATAAAAAGCGTCGCGGGAGGATACGCACCGCTGAAGATCGTGTACTACGTGCTGACTAGCTCGGAGAGCGAAAGGAGGTATTCGGCTGAAGAAGAGGCGAGGTCGCACGCCAGGGCCCTGCTGGGTGCTTTCGACGGAGCGCTGGGTTCCGCGTCTTCCCTCGCCAGCGGAGGATCCCTGATCAGGATATTGCGCATAGACTCCATGGTAACCAGCGGTGAGATCGACGGGCTATAGTAATTTTTCAAATTCGAAATCGGCGAGCGACAGGATGTGCATCTTTGCAATGTCAGAACCTGGGGTTGCGCACGGCGAAGGAGTCTACCTGGGTAGAACCTCGATCTACAAAATACCGCTTATGCTCGATCTGCGCGCTACGGTAAATCCGCACATCTCCATACTCGGAATAAGTGGTGCTGGAAAAAGTTATATGCTAAAAAATCTCATGATCAGAGAGGTAGTATATAACTCCGCCAACGTGCTTATTTTGGACTGGAACGGGGAATACAGCGATACTGTACACTTCCTTGGCGGGAACGATAGAGTAATCGAAAGAGACAAAAGCATACCGAGTTCCGAAGACGAAGGCTTCGCTGAGCTGTTGCACGGAGTAAACAGCATAAACCTTCACAAACTACGCGACGATGAGGAGAGAAAGCGTGTTGTATACTCTGTAATACGCTCTTTGATAGAGTATATGCATGGAAGAGGGATTGGAGAGCGCATGCGGCTTTTCGTTGTATTGGACGAGGCCTGGAGAACGTTGGACAATCCAGATATGGTGCAGCAGCTCTACAGGGAAGGCAGGAAGTATGGTATCTCCGTTGTTACTGCTACGCAGGCTGTGGGAGACGTGAGCAGAGGAGTCATATCAAACTCAGCGTGCCTGTTCATTTTCAAGCTGCAGGGAGACAATGATGCAGGTTGGCTCGTTGAGAGCGGAGTAGTAGAGAAGGGCAATGCTGCTTTGCTGGGAGAGCTTCCTGTCGGATCGTGCATGGTTCGAATAAATTACAAGGGTGAGGGACGCGCGAGCACTTTCTTTTTGGACAGGATCGACGGATTCTCTACAGACGTGTGTCATATTACCAAAGGTGATAGAATGAAGTACGAAATTTCTTTGAGCAGGATACTTGAAGCCTTGGACAGGCTTGTTGAAAATCGCGCCGCAAAGGAGAGGATAAGGAGCTTTCTAGAAAGCGGGAACGGCAGGACGGAACTGGTGAACTTAATTAGGGAGATGATGCGGCTAGGATTCGACAGGGCTACAATAGTAACTTTTACAAGGTCGATAGGTGTAAACGACATAGACACCGTTGAGGCTTACGAGAACGCTAAGGATGTTAGGCTCGATATTGAAGAAGAATAGCGTCACGTCCTGTTTGCCGGCTTGTTGTGAAGCGCTTCGTCTATCGAGAACTTTTTTATCACAAGCGCCTTTACCCTGTCCGTATCGCCGTTTCCGGTCTTCCTCGCTATGCTTTCCGCCTGTGCGAGCTTGCCTTTGTATTCATTGAAGGCCTTCACCGCGGAGGCGAACGCGTCCCTCTCGTGAGGATTTGTTATATTTGTAGTCTTGGCTATCTCGCGCTTCTCACTGACGTTCATGTCCTTGTCCGGATAGAAAACGTTTACGTTGAATACAGCGCTGAGCTTCTTGACGAAGCTGCCCTTCCTATGCTTGTCCGTAGAAATCAGGGCCGGAATCCCGGCCTCGCGTATCACGCCGATAGTCCACTCCATGCCCCCTCCGTCCTTGTGCGCAGAGCGGACCAGCTTTCCGTCAAGGTTTAGGCACGACACGCCTACGTTCTTACCCGGGTCTATACCAACTATAAGATGCATTTGAATTCTTCACCGTGTTCAGCTCGCGTTCTTCAGCGCGTATGAAATCGTTTCGTTGAGCGTCTCTGGTATGGAGGCGTACTTGCAGTTAGTAACAAACGTTGGAGCCGCCGTAGTGATGTTGTAGTACTGCGCCAGCTTAGACTGATAGTCGAGTTTCAGCGAAACGTTGTCCATGCACGCGGAGAAGCTGTTCATGTCGAGTCCTGACCCCACCGCAACAGAATACAGCGTTGTGTTGCTTATCGGGTTGCCGAAGTACACCTTGCTCAGGTTGGCCACGAAAGCGGGAAACCTAGGCTGCGCGGAAGCGCACGCAAGGTACTCCCCAAGAGCCTGAGTCGTGTTCGCGCCGTACGTGCTGTAGAACGGGACGGAGTAGCCAGCGAATATGAACATGTAAGAGACGTTTATTGAGCTGCCGAAGCGGGAACTCGCGTTTATACCAGCAGCAATGCCACGCAGCGCTCCAGGAGCGTACGGATCCGTTATATAATAAACTGGTATCGGAGTCTTGTACGTGCATACCGTCTTTCCGGAAAGGTCTATGGTGCCAGGAGATACAACGCGGTTCTGTGTTTTTAGTACCGGACCTATCATTTGCATGAAGGGCTCGGCCAACGTGAGATTGGAGGCGTACAGTATCATAGACGTGTTTATTATCTCCTTAGTGTACGGATTGATGTATGGTATAACGACCAGCCACTCGCTGCCGTTCAGCAGGTAGTAAGCTTTAGACTGGTTGACCAGTGAGTAGTACGGAAGCAGAGACAGTGACGAATTGATAGTAGAATATCCGGCAAGGATCCTCTCGGCCGCGGATATCGCTTCGCTGGAGTTGTACTTGAGTGTTGCGCAGGTGTTGTTCACCACACCGTACTGGCAGTTGTGCGCCACTATGCTCGGCTTGAAGTTAGAAAATGAAAATGCGAGGGCAACCAACACCAGTACCAGTATTATCAAAGAGATGTGCAGGTAGTCGAGGCCGAACCTTTTCGAGACGGGTTTTATAAGGAAAACGGCTCCGCTGCCGTCCTTAGTTCCTTCGGCGTACCTCTCTTTTCTTTTTCTTTCATCTGCCATTCAAACACACCGTAAAGCCTTCAGCGCTACGGGCCTGGTGGGATTTCCATCCTTTTTGGATATTGTCCAGAAAGATTTTTGAACCCACGACCTTCACCTTAGGAGGATGTCGCTCTATCCAAGCTGAGCTACAGGCCCTTGACATA
>JAKAXF010000135.1 GCA_021816645.1 Microcaldota archaeon
TCCGATCTGTTCAAGGGCGGCCTCGACTACGCGGTATACATCACTACCGCAACCCAGTTCGACGGCAGCCTGTCGGGAGCAAGGCTTTCCGAAGCCGTATCTTGGGGCAAGATAAAGGAGAAGGCGAAGTACACAACGATAGACGGCGACGCCACAATAGTGCTCCCAATAATGTTCTCGGCCCTGGACATTTTCTGAAGCGCGCGAAAACCGTACCTGCTAAAGCTGTCTGTCCGCCCACCATTTTACTATATCGTCGCCTTCAAGAAACGGGTAGTTGTGAGTTTTTGCGTATCTCTTTGCATCAGCGTACTTCAAAGAGCGCCCGTCATCACCAAGCATTTCGACTATGGTAGCCGAGGGGGTCAGGCCGCTCAGGAGCATCAGGGATGTGGAAAGCTCGGTATGTCCCTTCCTCTCCGTTACCAGCCCCTTTCTTGCTATGAGGAGGTGCACGTGGCCCGGTGATCTAAAAGACCTCCCAAACTCCTTCCTCGCTTTGGTCGACTCTAACCTGTCCGCCCTGTGCAGCAGTTTGGCGAATTCTCTTATCGTAAGGGCCCTGTCCCTGTCCGGTATCCCTGTGAAAGTCTCTCTGTGGTTTATCGTAATTGAGAATGCGGATTTCTCGTCGTAGGGTATGTCGTTTGGCTGCAGATATCTGAATACGCTATAGCTGCTCCTGTTTAACATGTTTACAATATAATCAATCCCGAGTTTCATCGCAGCGCCATAAGTAAGCGTGGTACACACCAGACCACCACCATCCTTTCTCATCGTTCTTACTATTCTCGGGTTTACGAATTGCGAAGGCACGACTATGTCGGTCTCATTCTCTCTGCCTGAACTGTCAAAAATCAGGGTAGGGACTCCTTTCCTCACGCTCCTTATGACACTGTCCAAATCCGTGCGCATGATATCTTTACAATGCAAAGCCTCAAAATAAAGTTTTTGCCATAAAAATTTGCCACGCTCCTACAAGCACGGCCAAGAAAACCGTGTGCAATCAATAATCAGGTTTCTAGTCAAGTTCTATACTGTCTCCAAGCCTGGGCGCGTACGTATTGAAGCCCTCTCCTCCAAGCTTTTCCGCAAGAAGTTTCGTGTTCTCTTCGCTGCCGTGCATGCATATTACCGTGTTTGGGGCGCTCTCCCTGACATACCTGTACAGGTCGCTCATACCCGCGTGGGCGGAGAAGTCATAGAGTTCAACTGGGTTCTCTATCTTCCTGTTATTGCCTTTTATGCTTATCGTACCCGACCTAAGAAGCCTGTACCCGTTGGTCTCTTCTATCTGGTATCCCGTAAGGAATATCTTCGAAGCCTTGTTTATCTTAGTTATGTAGTCAAGGACAGGCCCCCCGTTAAGCATACCCGCGGTTGTGACTATGATCGATGGCTCAGAGAGCGCCAGTTCCCTCTCGTTTCTGTCGGCGACCATAGACGCCTTCTGGAGCGCCTTCTCTAGTACTTCAGGATTCGAAATAAAGTCCGGGTATCTGCGCACTATCTGTGTTGCCTTCTTTACCATTCCGTCAACATACACGTTATCAGCAAGTCCGTTTTCATAAAGCATAGCAAGTATCTCCTGCCCCCTTCCAACCGCAAATACTGGGAGCAGGGCGCTGCCGCCGCCCTGCAGCGTAGCCTTTATGTCGTCAGTGAACTTCCTGACAAGCGCCTTCCTGTCTGGGTGGTCCTTGTACGCGTAGGTTGATTCAATTATAAGGACATCGCTTTTTACTATCTCTGCGCCTTTGTGCAGACTCTGCGCCTGCAGCTTGAAGTCCCCTGTATAAACAATCCTCCTGTTGTCCTTTGCCCTATCCCTCTCCAGGAGTATTATAGAGCTGCCTGATATGTGGCCCGCGTCGTGGAATTCGACGTTATAGTCTTCAAAAGGCATCTCAGCTCCGTACTCGACACTGGTGTAATGCTTGACAAAATTGTTCAGCTGCCTCCTGTGGAATTTCTCTGGTTTGTGCTCGTTTCTCACTATCTTCATCGAATCGTTTAGAAGCAGCTCGGATAGCTCTAAAGTAGGAGCGGTTCCGAATGAGGGAGCTAGCGCACCGTTGTACAGATACGGAGCCATGCCGCTATGGTCCAGGTGCGCGTGGCTAAGCAGAAACGCATCTACCCTGCCGGCCTCCATAGGGTACGCGGTCTTGTGGTCAAGCTTTACCCCGTAATCGAATAGGAATCTCTTTGAGTCCGAGAGCAGGACCCCTGACCTTCCAACTTCCTGGGCGCCTCCTAAGAATTTCAATATCATTCAATCGTTGCAATAGGAACAGATAAGTTAGTACGTAATTTACTAAACTATCAGAACAAGAAAAGAATTGAAAATATTTAAATCTTAGCACTTATAGGTATGTGATTACATGTCCGACGAGATAAACTTTGTTGACATAATGGCCCTCTCGAAAATCGGACCGGATACCGTAGTAGAGAAGTTCGGCGGAATGATCAATTCCTCTTTCTTCGATGCTTCAAATATACTCGGCGCCCTAAAGATAAAGGGACTGATCGACTTCACAACGTCATTTCCTGGGCAGAGCGCCATAACCGTAACGGAGCTCGGCAAACAGAGATC
>JAKAXF010000136.1 GCA_021816645.1 Microcaldota archaeon
AATAGCTCCGAAAAAAGTATATGCGATAGACACAGGAATTGTAAGTGTTTTGGGATTCAGGAGCGACGAGAATATAGCAAGGCTGATGGAAACCGCAGTAGCTATAGAGCTACGGAGGAGGCAGCAAGAACACAAAGATGAAGAGGTCTACTATTGGAAGGATCATCAGCAGAGGGAGGTAGATTTTGTAATAAAAAGAGAGAATAAGGTAATGCAGTTAATCCAAGTAACTTATGCTTCATCTAGATCTGAAATAAAATCCAGAGAGATAGAAAACTTAAAGAGTGCCGGTGGTGAATTGCGCTGTAATAATCTCAGGGTAATAACCAAGGATTATGAAGGTAAGGAGAGGATGGCAAACAAGACGATCGAGTTTATACCTGTGTGGAAGTGGCTATTGGCACACTGAAAAGCCCTAGAGCACGCAGTACTTAAGAGATATCCTAGTGCTATAAATCAATCGTGTCGCATTCCAGGATATCCAGATTCCGCGCATCTCCTTCATACATTTCTATTTTAGATTCTTTATGAAAAGAAGGAGCGGCAACGATCGCGGCTTTATTTAAGGTTCTCTATCCTGTTCTTGTAGTTGAAAAGCAGGTAGTTGGCGTAGCTTTTCATCGTTGCTGTATTGGCGTTGTTGGTGAGGTTGGACGTAGAGGCGCTCAGCACTACGTCGTTGTTCTGCACGTAGAGCGCCAGCACCTCTGCCGAAGTATTTGTGTTCTTGTAGTCAGGATAGACTACGGTCGTGTATACGACGCTGCTGTTGTAGTAGGCGTTGGGTATGTTGCTGTACCAGGGACTGGTGTTTAGGTCGCTCCTCAGCGCCTGCAGGAACGAGGACGCATCGGAAACGTTCAGGAATGAGTACTTGTTCAGTATTATGTAGTATGGCACGGACACGTTTGAGCGGGACGAGATGTTTAGTATTGTTGTGCAGATCGATGTGATGTTTGAGTTTGCGTAGAAGGTGAAGTTCGAGCACGTGCTTTTAGTAATAAAGTAGGTAGTGCCGTATACCCTGAATTCTTGTGTAGCGCGGTTTGTGATGAACGTTGCAGCGTAATAGGCACCAGTTATGAAGATCACGAGCACGACTAGGACGGCGATATACGGCGTCCAGCCTGGCTTCCTGTTTTTTCTAGAGCGTTTGCTTCTTCTCGCCATAGGACATCAACTGGTTAACCCGTCAGGCCCTTTACTTTTTGCAGTATCTTGCCCTCCAGGAGGATGAGCCTCGATACGTTCATAGTCTGCGAGAACCCCTCGTCCCCTACCTCAACGTCCACACCCTTGTACATCGAGACGACCATGTAGTAGTCGATGTTGCTGGGTGCACTTCCGGTATAGTTGGCTATCGCGTAGCGTATCCCGGCGGGAGTAAGGTTGGAGAATCTCAGTATGTACGCAGGGTTGCCGTCCACGGTAACGGGCGTGGAGCTGTACGTGCTGTTTGATATGACCAGAGAGAATATTTTAGTATCGCAGAAACCCCTGTTGGAGTAGAACCTGCTCTCTGCCTGTTGAACTATCGTGCTGTTGTACACCTCTATAGAGGTGTATTCGAAGAATGGCTCGGTAGTGCTTAGAGTTCCGAAGTTCACTGGATGCGTTATAGAGAAATTCCTGCCCAGGTAGTAAGCCGTTGTGAGCAGCGCTACACAGCTGCTGTTTACCATATTAACATAAACATCAGAATTTGTAGTGACGTTCAGTAGTGGAAAAGAGCTTGAAGGCCCAAAAGAAATGAGGAAGCTGTTTATGCTGTTTGACAGCTGCACTGGCTGTGTGATGCCGGCCGGCTGTGAATGGTTATGGGTATAGAAATACGCGGACGCAAGGATGATTACTGCCACAACTACCACCACCGCTACGATTATGTACTCCCTTCCCCTTGTGGGCAGTTTTTCCTTGACGACATTATCTTGATTTGGTATGAACTCACCTTTAAAATATCAGGAAGATATTGAATCCGCGCCGCTCAGCACACCATTTGCCAGGAAGTTGTTGCCAGAGGTGGTGAACAGGTCGTACACCGTTACTCCGTTAGGCACGGGTATTATGTCGATCGTGGATATGGTTGTGTAGGTTCCGCTTATCGGGTTGTATATCTCATCGCCTACGGCAAGGTCCTTGGCCATGAGCCATCCACTCTTTCCGGTAGACGGGTTATAGACATAGAAGCTCTCCTGCGAGTCCGTACCTATTACACCGTTGATCACGTATTCCTGATATACCTTGTAGCTGATTATCTCCTGCACCACGTCAGGGTAGAACTGGCGCGTCTGAACGTTGTAAGAGAGCAGGACGTCGCCCGCGTGCACGTTGTTGATGTACACTTCTGTTCCGTTTGCCATCAGTATCGGAGTTCCGGCAACAAACGAGATTGAAGTGGTGCTGCCGTTTGTCGATTTTGTAGCACCGTTAGAAGAGCCGTTAGAAGAACCGTTAGAAGAACCGTTAGAAGAGCCGTTAGAAGAACCGTTAGAAGAGCCGTTTGAAGAGCCGTTAGAGGAACCGTTTGAAGAGCCGTTAGAGGAACCGTTTGAAGAGCCGTTAGAAGAGCCGTTAGAG
>JAKAXF010000137.1 GCA_021816645.1 Microcaldota archaeon
AGTTTAATCAGATCGTGCGATAGGCTCTGGTTTATCCCTGACAGGGCGTTTATTCTTTCGATTAGAGAGCCAGTTTGTACTATTCCTATGGGCGCGCCATCTGCATGAGCCAGCACGTCAACTACATACCTGTAGATGGACGAGAAATCTATTTCGTATACGCCATCTACAAAAGCAAGGAGCGAAATGAACTTTGCAAGTTCTGTAGAACGTCTCACACCATCGGGTACAGGGTTGAACGTGTATACTATCTCATACTTCTCAAATATGATAAGGGCAGGACCGTTCTTGTCACCTTCGTGCTGTAGAACGGCGTACGTCAGCCTGGTTCCCTTTGACATCTCCACAAGTGCGGGCAGATCTCCAAGCACAGATTCAAGCATCCCAAGGCTGGATTTCAGCCTTGCGTTAGCGCGAAAGGAGCTCCGCACGTTCCTATCGACATCGCCACTATCAGCGTTCCGCCTTCCTTTCATCCAAAGCACGCGTACTCTTACATCTTACTTAGATACTTTACGCCATATAACTTTACTAAAGTAAATATCTAAATACTTATGTATATTGTGTAGTAACGTCGGCTCAGGATCAGAAAGCCCAACCACGGGCACTCAGCTTTTCAGTTTCGCACCGCACGCGCTGCAGAACTTGGCGGAAGCGTCGTTTCGAGCGCCGCAACTCTGACAGTATATGTAGGCCCCTCCGGATCCTCCAGACGGGCTGGCCTGGGTATCTCCATCCGTACCCTCTATTCTGCTCAGAACGCTGTTTATGTAGTCGGCCATCTCCTTGGCTTCCTCCTTTCTGAGGCCGTCTATCTCACCCTCCTCCCTCCCATTCTTTAGAAGTCCCTTGTCCCTGTCGTATCCCTGCACCCTTACGAACACTGACGCGTTTATTATGCCGCTCTCGTACCTCACGCTGGTTATCTGCCTGTAGTATACGCTTTCGTAATCCTTCCTTATACCGAGGTTGGCCCTGTTTACTATTATTATCCGGTCGTTAGTGCATACTACTGTTGTGGGTGTGGTTATGGACCCTCCGGGCCCTACCCTGCGCTGGGTAGCCGTGAACTTTACGGTCTCGTTGGGCATAAGTATGTCGTTGACGAGAGCAGCCTCCTCCTCTTTTACCGGCACTCTATCACCTTAATTTTATTAATTTTAGCAACTAAAAGTCTAAATATACTCACGTGTTAATAGTAGCACGCTCTGATCGTCTAGCCCGGCCAAGGACGCGAGCCTCTCACGCTCGAAACCTGGGTTCAAATCCCAGTCAGAGCAAACGCTTTAAAGTCTAGATATACGTGTAAGTACAAAACGTGCCGATCTTAAATCATATATATTTTGTTTACGTTTTGCTGTCCAGTAGGCGCATAAGGGGCAGGCTAGTGTCGAAGACTGCGCCTCATTTTCCACCTTATTTTTCAGGTTCCAGTAGTCCTTCCGACGTTTCGGGGTTCTTCGTATACCCAGACCTCACCATCTCGTTGAGCACCTCTATGAGGTAACTCGCGTTCTTGGTTATGTCCCCTTCCGTTATTATCCCTATCAGTCTTTTGCCTTCGTCAACCACGCACAGGCTCTTTATCTTGTTTTCTGCCATGTGCCTCGCGGCTTCCTCAAGGGTTTTCTCCCTCGTTATGGTGTGCACGGGCTTCGTCATCACGTGTTTTGCCTTAGAGAATAGGAAAGCCTTTCTGCTCACCGCTACCCTCTTCGCTATGTCGCCTGCCGTTATTATACCGATGGGCATGCGCGATTCATCAGCTATCACGACTCCGCTCACGTCGTGCTTCCTCATCTTATTGGCTATGCTCCTTATGTTGTCGTTTTCGCTGGCCGTGATGACGGGGAACGACATAATCTCCCCTACAGTCAGAGACCTCGTGTTCGAGTACATCCCACCCACAATCATTAACTTCTCAAAACATATTCTTAAACGTTCATTAATGGGGCGTTTATCCGCATATAAAATTTTTATTTCAATACCTTGCGGAGCATTTTGATGATAATGAGCCGCAGCGTATATAAATGAATAAAAGAGGAGATTGTATCAGAGAAGGATTATGTACTGATCATGAATTATTTTCCCTCATCCCTTACTCTGTTTTCGTACTTCTCTGACCTGTCCCAGAGCTTGCTGAACCTCGCGTACGCGTCCGAGTGGTTGACCCCGACTATGTGCTCGCTCTTCTTGTTTATTATGTTCAGGGGCGGTATCTTGTAAGCCAGCGTGTTATCCATTATCAGCCTCTCGTGCTGTGCGAGCGCGTCTTCATCGCTGAGCAGTCTCAGCTCCAGTTCTACTCCCTTGTTCTTCAGCTCGTCCTTCAGGTCGTAGTACGCCCTGTCGAATTCCCTACCGAGCCTTTCTCCCTTGGACAGCACGTATATTTTGCTGTACCTGCTCTCACTTCCATTCACCAGCCTCGCTAGGTTCTCCGCTCCTCTTACGTCGAAGTGCATGTCCAGCACCCTGATCTCCCCGGAGAGCCTCTTCATCAGCTTGTTGGTTAGGATCAGAAAATTGGTATAC